>JAGPCI010000344.1 GCA_018058165.1 Bacteroidia bacterium | reverse complement strand
CTAATTTATTTAAAATTTCGCTATCAAAAATAAAAATGGGTAAAACAGGCAATCCACTTTTAAGCGCGTGGTACAATCCGGCATTGTCTTCAAGCCTTAAATCTCGTCTAAACCAAAATACAGATATTGGAGAATTATTCATAAGCAAACTAAACACAAAATAGTGGTAAAAGTTTGTGGTAAACTAACTGTTTTTTATTTTCGATTCTATTGCACTAGTGCTAAAACCATCAATAAAATCAATCGTTTTAACTTGTCCGCCTTTTGCCGTTACTATATCAAAACCAACAATGTTTTCGGGTTTATAGTCGCTACCTTTTGCCAATACATCCGGCTGTAAGGTTTTAATTAAATTATATGGAGTAGGTTCGTTAAATAATATAACGGCATCAACACATTGCAACGAAGCCAATATTTGTAAACGAGATTGTTCGTCTTGTATTGGTCGGCTTGGTCCTTTTAATGCACTAACCGAAACATCGGTATTAACACCAATAATTAATTTATCACCACAATCGGCAGCTTTAGCCAAATAATCAACGTGGCCACGGTGCAAAATATCAAAACAACCATTGGTAAACACCACTTTTTGGTTAGCAGCTTGCCATTGTTGCACTTGCTGTTGTAGGTTTTGGGTTGATGTAAAAATTTTATCTAATATGCTTTTGTGATGTGCCATGGTTTTATTTTACTTGTTGTTTGTGTTTGCTTAATACCACCAACGAACTTATTGCACCAATAACTATAAACATTACCATTTGCGCACCATGTACTATGGTAGCATATGCAATGCCATCTTCTTGTGCCACACCAAATAATAATAAACCTTGCATTACTGCAAAATGATAAGTGCCTGCGCCTGCACCTGGAGCTGGAATTATCATACCAATAGTGCCCATTGCAAAAACAGTTAGGCATTGGGTAAATGTTAAGCTAGCAGTTGCTGTTAGTGCAAACAAACAAAAGTACATCATAAGTATGTAGCATAACCATATACCAGCAGATAACACCATAAACAATACGGGTTTTTGCACTTGTTTTATACTAGCAAATCCTTGTGCAAATCCTTTAACTTTATCCAGTAACTTAATAAATAGGGATAAAGCCACAAGCTTTTTACGCATAAGCCAAAGCATAACTCCAACCAAAAATGTTGCTCCTATTAAATAATATTTTAGGTTATTACTTTCTGCTGTTTTATTTGCTCCTAAATTGGTTGTTATATAATCGTAAATAACATTAAACTGTAATAAAAATACTAAGCCAATTATTACAACCAACATTAGCATATCAACCAAACGCTCAACTATTACAGAACCTAAGCCTTTTTCTATGGGTAATTGATTGGTTTTAGTTAATGCAGCACAACGAGAAACCTCGCCACCACGCGGAATAAAATAATTGATAAAATAACCAATAAAAACTGCGTGCAAACTATTGGCCGTGCTTATTTTATAATCCATTGCTTGATAAAGCATTGTGGCGCGATAAGCCCTAAGCCAATGGCTAATAAGCGATATTGCTAAACCAACAGCTATCCAATTAAAATTTGCTTGAATAAATTTTTGCCATAAATCTGGCCAGTTTGTACCTTTAAATACAAAGTATAAAAAGGCTGCACCTATCGCAAAAATTATTGCAGTTTGAGCTGTTTTTTTTAGCGAGTTGTTCAACTTATTAGTCGGTTGTTATTGTCTGGGTAAATGGCAATTGGCGTGTATTTTTTAGCTTCTTCAAAATCCATTGTTGCATAAGAAATAATTACCAAATAATCACCCACAAAACCCTTGCGTGCTGCTGGTCCATTCAGGCAAATAACGCCACAGTTTCTTTCACCTTTAATAATGTATGTTTCAAGTCGTTCGCCATTGTTAACATTAACAACTTGAACCTTCTCGTTTTCAATCATATTTGCAGCTTCCATTAACGCTTCGTCAATGGTGATGCTCCCTACGTAATGTAACTCTGTTTGAGTTAATTTAGCACGGTGTATTTTAGATTTTAATAATTGTATCTGCATAAAAAGCGTTGCAAATGTATATTAAATTTTATAAAGGGTGTTATAAGCTAAAATTTTGATGACCAATTACCAACTTTTAAGGGTAGAACAATATTAATTTATAATGAACAAAATAAAGTAGGGTAGAATTAGTTAACAATTATATTTCCTCCTTAAATTTTTTAAAAACATATGTTAACACCTAAAAATTGTTAAATATATAGTTGTCATACAGATACAATTAAAATAGCCTCATATTGCAATATATATTAAATAATTTTTGCACTAGCCAGAAACAAAATAAGAATACTTAACGTATATACCTAATATGAAACTAGAAAGACCTGAACCAAATTTACGAGAACAATTTCAGTTGTATATGAGTTCTATCTTCATAGATTATCACCACCGCGAGTCAAAAAAATCTATTAAGAAAGCCGCTAAAGCCGTTTTAGCACACGAAAAAAAAGTATCAAAAAAGAAATAGCACCCCTCTTTTTGATTAAGGCATTGTTGTGTTAATTTTTATATTTGTACAATTAACTTAACTTGCTGCCAGTGGCATTAGAACAAAACACAACTACAGCCAAAGAAAAAATTTTAAAAAGGGTTCGCCAAGCACTCATTTTTAAATCTAAAGCAATGTACACAAACATTGATTT
>JAGPCI010000342.1 GCA_018058165.1 Bacteroidia bacterium | reverse complement strand
TGCTGTTTCTGGGTTACATACAAATCCACCAAAGTTGGGCATAATCACACAATCGTGCTTATACAACAACTCTTTTACCGAAATCCAGATGGTTTGTGATGTAATTTGGGTTGACATAATTTGTCGCAAAATATAAAGCCTGCCTCAGTTAAACAAACTAAAGCAGGCTTTTTATCTTAACGTAGCGTATTATCAGAAGGTTACACTTAAACCGCCAAGCATGTTAAATCCGTAGGCATTATAATTTAACCAACGCTGGTATTGGTTGTTGGTTATGTTGTTAAACATCAAAAACAAACCTACCGTTTTTGTGTACCTGTAATCAATACCAATATTTATATCAGTAATTGATTTTAAGTTGATTTGGGTATTATCACTTACATTAAGTGAAGTACGTTTGTTCATGGTGTACAAATCGCCCCTAATAATAAATTTATCGCCTATGTTATATAACAAACTAGTGCGGGTTGTAAATGTTGGTCGGCTAAATGGATTGGCAATTTTAAGTGAGTATCCATAATAATTCATCACAAAGTTTAAATGAAAGCGCTCGCCAAACTCGTGGTTCAATTCAGCTTTAATATTGGTTAAATTGGCATTGGTTGTATCATAAATTACAACTTGTCCGCGCGAGGTAGAATCAAACCCATAAAAAGCCATGTTGGCCATTACCGATTGCGAAAACTGTAACATAAAACTGGTTTGCGCACTTATTTCGCCTTTAAATCCACCATAAATTTCAAACTGATTCTCGGTATTACGTAAAGCAAAATTGCTTATAAAAAGATTTTCGGTAGTTAAACTTCTGTAGGTATTACGATTTAATTTGCCTGTAATACCAGCATAAACAGTTATTGTTTTAGGTGTAATTTGGTAAGCAGCTTCGGCCTTTGGATAAAAATAAAATTTGCCTCCGTTGCTATCATTATAAATGGTAGAGTTAAAACCAACTTTAATAAATGCTTTGTTAAAATTTAAGGTATACTCTGGATTAATATCTACAAATACACGGTTGTATTCAAACACTTTATTTTTTGTGTTATTGGTATTTACAAGTAAGTCAACATTAAGCGGATTTCCCTTGATGCGTTTTAAGAAATTACCACCTAATTTAAAGTCGTTTTCTATTACATTGTTGTTATCTACATAATTATAATAATTGGCATCTAAATTAAACTTTAGTTTTGCTGTATCTTTAATAATATTACTATAGCCAGCATGTAAATCTAAGGCTGCATATTGTCTTTTTAAATCATTCTTTTTTATATCAAGCCAAGCAGGTTGATAGCCATAATAATGAATTACATTTCGGTTAAAAGCAACATCTGTACTTACCATACCTTTTTTCATAAAACGTTTGCCCCAAAGTTTTAAAGCATTTTCGCTAAATGCACGATTATCACTTGGGTTTGCACTAAAATGTTTGGCATACACACCTGCTTGCGAAGTTTTGTTTCTAACCGTTGTAATATATGCCTCAATTAATGGCGAATTATAATTACCATAACCTAGCTTAAAGAAGTTATTTTTAAGTTTAGGTAACAATGCTGTTCCCATTGATAAAGGTTTAATAGTATAAATGGTTGGCTCGGCATTAAGCTTTGTAGTAGGCAAGGTGTAATCCAATTTTGGTGCTTTAACTTCGGGCACCTCGGGGTTAGGGTTACTTGGTATTTTTATAATATTGGTTAGTGTTGGCTTAAATTCTTTAATTACATCAAACTCATTGGTGCGTAAAGTATCTTGTGCAAAAACTGTTGTAGCTAATATTGCTAATGTAAAAGCTATAGTTGTTTTTTTTATGCTCATGATGATATTTTTAATTCGGTTTTAAATGTTGATGATTTAGTTGGTAAGGCTTTCAATTTCTTTTTCGGCCGGTGGAGTAGGAGAGGGTTTTGCCGCTTCTTCTTCACTAATAATTTTTCTTAGCTTTTCAATAGCCCTATTTTTATTTGTACCATCATCAAGGTTTTCAATTAAACTTTGTAAAGTAGCTTTTGCCTGAAAGTTGTCCTTTTGTGCTGCATAAACATCCGCTAAAAGTAAAAATGCTTTCTCGTACCAATTGCTGTAATTTGAGTACTTCTCTGATATTTCGAATATTGTTTTCTTGCTTTTCTCGTACTCTTTTTTGTTAAACTGAATTAAGGCAATATTGTATTTTGCCTCGGCAGCATAAATGTTTTTTGTTTCTTTAATTAAATAATTCCAACCTACAAGTGCACTATCAAATTGGTTAATGCTGCTGTAATAACGTGCTATGTTTAAGTTGGCATCTAATAAGCCATCCTTGTTGCTTAGGCCAGAGTTTACGTATTTAAACGAGTATTGTGCCGCTGTATCAATGCCATAAGCAAGCATGGTTGTTTTCATCATACCAGTAACTGCTACTTGCAAGTTATCGCGGCTACTACCAATTCTTTCTAAAGCACTGTAATAGTTAAATGCATCGCGCCATTGTTTTTTATTAAAGAATAAAACAGCTGCTTGCCTGGTGGCACGCTCGGTAAAATCGTTTCTTACTTGTTGTGCTACAAACTCGTAATTAACTAAAGCTTCGTCAAAGTTTTTTAGTTTAAAATCACACTCGGCTTTGTAATAATTAGCTTTTAAAATAAAAAATCCACCACCAAAACGGCTAATGTATGTTCCAAACAATTTGGCTGCTTT
>JAGPCI010000082.1 GCA_018058165.1 Bacteroidia bacterium | reverse complement strand
CGTGGTGAAGGAATTCCTTGGAAAGGTAATTACAGTAGTTGGTTAGAGCAAAAGGCCAATAGGTTAAAAGCCGAAGATAAAGCTGAAGGCAAACGTGCAAAAGCTTTAGAGCGTGAGTTGGAATGGGTGCGCCAAGGTGCTAAAGGAAGACAAGCAAAACAAAAGGCCCGTTTAGGCGCTTACGATAAATTATTAAGTGAAGAAACTAAAGAAAAAGAACAACAATTAGAGTTGTTTATTCCTGCTGGTCCGCGCTTGGGTGATGTGGTTATAGAAGCCAAAAATGTGAGTATGGCTTATGGTGATAAATTACTTTATGAGAACCTTAACTTTAATTTGCCTCGTGGTGGTATTGTTGGTGTAATTGGCCCGAATGGTGCTGGTAAAACAACCTTATTTAAGTTAATGATGGGGCTTGAACAACCTACAGGTGGCGATTTTAAAGTGGGCGAAACGGTTAAGATTGCATATGTTGATCAAAGTCATGATGACTTATTACCCGAAAGAAGTGTGTTTGAAGTAATAAGTGGTGGTACCGAAACAATGCTAGTTGGCGGAAAACAAGTTAATGCACGTGCTTATATTAGTAAGTTTAATTTTGGCGGAAACGACCAAAGTAAAAAGGTAGGTGTATTAAGTGGTGGTGAACGTAACAGGGTACATTTGGCCATGACTTTAAAAGATGGTGGCAACGTATTATTATTAGATGAGCCCACCAATGATATTGATGTAAATACATTACGTGCTTTAGAAGAAGCTATCGAGAACTTTGCAGGTTGCGTAGTTGTTATTTCGCATGATAGGTGGTTTATTGATAGAATTGCAACCCATATTTTAGCATTTGAGGGTAACTCGCAAATAGTATTTTTTGAAGGAGCTTACAGTGATTACGAAGAAAACAAAAAACAACGCATGGGCAATACACAGCCTACTCGTGTGCGCTACAAAAAAATAGTTTAGTAATATTGATATAAATTATTAAAACCAAAGTGAGTTCAATTGAGTGTAATTGCTAATTGAATTTACTTTGGTTAATAGAAATGTTTAAGATGCGTTCAGCAAGGCAGTGACATTTTTCGCATTTTCTGTTTTTTTGACCAGGAGCAATTAGTTATTCTCTTATACCAATTGTAATTATTTTTTAGCCCAAACTAAAAAATAATATTACAATGGTAATGCCGATGCTACATGAAAATAGTTCAATGAGGCCCGAGCCGAAATTGGACTATATTGAATGTGCTTTCGGTATTAAATGGCTTCCAAAAAAAACTCAAAAGACACCGAAAAAAGAAATTGAATTAGCACTTAAAATAAAAAAAGATTATGAAAACGAAAAATAGGCACTTGACAACTCTTGAAGAATTTAAAGAAACTAATTACGGCAAACGTGGTACAAAAAAACGCGATGAACTCGAGTCAGGGTATGAAATTTTCAAAATGGGGGCTTTAATCCAAGACACACGTTTAGAAATGGGAATGACACAAGCACAACTTGCCGAAAAAGTTGGAACAACAAAATCATACATTTCTAAAATTGAAAATAACATTAAGGAAGCTCGTATTTCTACACTTCAAAAAATTGTTGAACTAGGTTTTGGTGGACACTTAGAATTATCAATAAAAATATAGACCAAATTGATAGCTAAAGAAAGGTGCCTATTATAGCACTAATTGAAATTGACCACATAGCCTATCTTTAAACTATTCAAAGAAAATTAGGCATAAAAAAAGCTGCATTTATTGCAGCTTTTTTGTTATAATAAGTTTAAGATTTATTGTGCTTTGCTAAACGATTTAGTAACCATGTTACCATTATCGTTAAACCTAATAAAGTACATGCCTTTTTCAAGTTCGCTAATGTTTAAAGCAGTCTCATTACCACTATGGGTAAAGGTTTTTACTTTAGCACCTAATACATTAAATACAGTTACTTCAATAGGCTTAGAAGCAGCATATTTTAAGGTAATTAAATCTTTAGCAGGGTTTGGATAAAAACTTACTTCAGCTTGTTTTTTAACAGTACTTAAGCCTGTTGCCCATCCTTTAGCCATTAATGTAATGGTATCTGCCATATGTGCTCCATTTGCATATGCTAAACGAATTTTTACTGTAGCATTCCCGGGTATGTTTTTACTGTAAAAGTTACCTTTAAGTGGGCCCGAAATTGTTGATTTAAGTTTAAATGTATTTGAAGCACCTAATGCTAAATTTGAAATGCAATCATAAGGGTCGCAAAAATCAAACTGCCATCCTGTTGGTAAATCAAATGAAATAATCGACCAAGAAATCATTGAATCTGCAACATCAATCGAGGTATTGGTAATAATACTAGTTGCTGATTTCTCATTCTCATCACTGCCCCAGCCAGCTACACTCACCGTTTTATTATTAAACGACATTTGAGCTGAAACATTAGCAATGGTAAAAATAAAGCTGAATATGTAAATAAGTTTTTTCATATGAAATATTTTTATGTTACAAGTTTACAACTTTTGTGCCATGTATGTATGTTTTTTTCTAAAAAAAATATTTATACATAAAACTTGCTTTTTACTAATATTTCCTTAATTCTGTAAAAGTAAAATAAAAATAAATTCAACTAAAATTATATGAAAAAACAATTACTAAGTTTAGCAACAGGAGCGTTATTGCTTTTTGCTAGTAATGCAAATGCACAGTATTATACAATTGGTATTACTGGTGGTAACCCAAAAGGTGTAAATGCAGAAGGTGAAAATCCTGGTGCTGCATCGGGTGGACCATTAGCCAATGGTTGGACTTCAATTTGGACAGGTGGAGCGGCTTCAGTTGCTGCTTATTCTCCTATTACTTCAATCCCTTTCTCGTTTACTTTTAATGGAAGCGCATTTACAAGATTTAAAGCTTCTAACTCTGGAAGCGTAACTTTTGATACCGCTTCTACAATCATCCCAGCTTATGGTAATGTTGCTTTACCAAGTGCAAATGTGCCTGATAACTCTATAAATATTTTAGGAGTTAAGCCTATTACTAATGCTACCTACAGTAGTTCAATTATTACAAAAACTTTTGGTACTGCACCAAACAGACAATTTTGGATTCAATACAATTTTTTCTCTGAAGCTAACATCAGCGAAGGTTGGACTTATTGGGCAGTTGTATTAGAAGAAACTTCAAATAAAGTTTACATTGTAGATATGAAAACACTTTGTGTAACTGGTGGAGCGCTTTGTGCAAACAATGTTAAAATATCTGCGGGTTTACAAATGAATAGTACTACTGCATATACAATTGCAGGTTCGCCAAATTTAGGTGCAAACAACTATCAAACAAATCTGTTTGACGCTTCTGATAACAAATATTACGAATTTGTTAATGGCACACAGCCAGCTTTAGATATGACAGTTTTTTTAGTAAATAACGAAGCTTTAGGATTAAATAAGCCGACTAAGATTTATGGTCGTATAAGGAATTTAGGTAGCCAAGCAGTAACAGCTATGGCTTTAAACTATCAACTTGAATCAGGTGCAGTAGTTTCAACAAACTTATCAGGATTAAATATTGCTGCAAGTGGTGGTGAATATAACTTTGAACACCCAACTCCTTTAGTTGCAACTGCCGATGGTTCAAAAGTATTACAAGTTTGGGCGTCAAGTATTAATGGTGGCACTGACGAAGTTTCTGCGAATGATAAATTAACTAAGAACGTAATTGTGGCAGAAAACCTACGTAGATCGTTTCATGAAATTTTCTCATCATCAACATGTGGACCATGTGCACCTGGTAATGCAAACTACAAAAGTGTAGTTGCCAATAGAGATAATAATTTATTTGTATCAGTTAAGTATCAACAAGATTTCCCAGGTACTGGTGATCCATATTCTACAACAGAAAGTGTTGCAAGAAGAAACTATTATGCTATAAATTCTATACCTAGAATGGAAGTTGATGGTAAGTGGGATCAAAATGCATCTTCGTTTACAGACGGTGTGTTTAACCAATTCCAAGCAGTTCCAGCTGATATAGCAATTGATGCAACATATAAGGTTTTTGGTAAAACAGTAACTGTAGATATTAAATTAAAATCGGCAATTGATTTAACTGGTGATTTGAATAAATTGCATGTAGCAATTATCGAAGGTAAAACTACCGATAATCTTAAATCAAATGGCGAAAGAGAGTTTTACCATGTAATGAAAAAAATGCTTCCTAATCAAAACGGTACAACTTTAACTGGTGGTTTAACTGCTGGAACGGAGAAGTCATATACATTATCATTTGAGTTTCCTGGTAATTACCGTTTAGCTGCAAATGGCCAAAATCCAATTAATTTAGCTACTGAGCATTCAGTTGAAGGTTTTGATGATTTAGAAGTAGTGGTATTTGTTCAAAATAATACTACTAAAAATGTTCTTCAAGCAGCAAACGCAGAAAGAACTGCTTATTATGCTTTAGGTTTAGCAGAAAACGCTAACACAATTAATGCGGCAGTTTATCCAAATCCAGCATCAACATCGTTTGCAATCGCTGCGCCAAATGCAGGTCGTTTTGGTTATGTACGCGTATTTGATATTAGTGGCAAAGAAGTTGTTTCAAATCAATTAGTAGAGTTTAACTCAACTCAAGTTGATGTAAGTGGCTTAAATGCAGGTATCTATTTTGTAGCAATTACTACAGATGGTGTTACCGCAACCCAAAAATTAGTTATTGCTAAATAATATTTAAACTACAATACAAATAAAAATCCCCACATCGAAATTCGGTGTGGGGATTTTTATTTAGTTTATTTTTAATTTTATAACGAGTGTGCCACTACTTCTTTAACAGATGGCACCATCTTGGTTAACATGCCTTCAATACCACGTTTTAAGGTAACAGAAGATGAAGGGCAACCACTGCATGAACCTCTTAACTCTACAGTTACTATTCCATTTTCAAAATCACGGAAAGATATTTGGCCGCCATCCACTTCAACCGCGGGTTTAATATATGTTTCTAAAATTTCTTTAATCTGTGCTACAATATCATTATCAGCTCCGTAATCTTTTGTGTTTTCTTCAGGTCTTTCAAATACTATTGGCTCACCTGCTGCAATATAAGACTTTAAAAACTCCTTCATTATTGGAATAATTTCTTCCCACTCAACACCTGGCATACGGGTAATGGTAACAAAATCATTCATAATAAATACACCGTTTACAAAACTAAACTCAAATAGGTTTTTTGCCAATGGCGAGTATGATGTAGATTCAATTGTAGGGAAGTCGGCAGATTGCTCAGCATAAATTTCACGGTTAAACACAAACTTCATTGTTTCTGGGTTTGGTGTTGGCTCTGTGTATATTTCTATTATATCTTTATTGTTTGTCATCTTTAATAAAATTTATTGGCAAAGGTAATTAAGTTTTTAAAAGCGGCTATTAGTTTTGGTTATTGGCTATATTTAAAATAATACAGCTAATTGGTTTTGTTTCTTAAAATGTCCCAAATAACATGCTGTTCAAACCCTTTGCCAATTGCATATTTAGCAACTTTAGCCCTTTTACTTAGTAAGTTTTTATCGGTAGTTTCAGCCCATTTTTTAGCAATAATTTGGTTAAGGGTTTTGTCGTAATCTTCATCACTAATTTCATTTAAAGCTTTATTAATACAATATTCCGAAATCTGTTTTTGCATTAACTCCAGTTTTATTTTAACCTTTCCCCAATGTTTAACCCTAAATTTTCCACCAGCGTATGCAATGGCAAAACGCTCTTCGTTAACATAGTTTTGTTCAATTAAAGTTAACAATAATTCTTGTGCATCGTAGCCACAAATTCCCCATTCTCTCAACTTTTCAAGCACTTCGTTATGGCATCGCTCTTGGTATGCACAATAGTTTGCCGCCTTTAATAAAGCTTGCTTAGGGGTAAGTTTTATGCGTTTTTGGTTTTCCAACTTGTGTTCAAAATTAATAATAATTATACAACAAACTTGCAGTTATACCAATTGTAATTATTTTTGGATCCAACCTAAAAAATAATTTTACAATGGTAATACCGATGCTACATTAAAATTGTGCAATGAGGCCCGAGCCGAAATTAGACTATATTGAATGTGCTTTCGGTGTTACATTTGCAACATCAGTAAAAAATATACTTCCATTAAATTTATTATTTTTAACCATCACACTAAACTGCTTTTGTGCAAGCGGCTCAAATAGGTATTTTGCACAAAACGGCAGTTACTTTAACTCAATTAAATCAAGTTTTTTGGGTTAATTTTTGCCTTATAAGCTTTAGCTTTGGTTGATAAAATAATTCTAACTAACTTATGATGCGGTAAGTAGTTTTTTTAAAATGATATATATAATAATGCACACTATATTTATATTTTCGTTGCCAAATTTTAACTTTGGTAACCAAATAAATTGGGTATTATAAACTTTACTAAAAGTTTAATTTTAACAGCACTAATAATGATGTTTAATACCCAACAAACTGATTAATGATTATGCAATATTTTATAAAAGACATCGCACAAATAGTTGATGGAAACCTCATTCAATTTAATGAGGAGGTTGAACAGGTTGCTATTGCACATTTGTTAATCGATTCGCGTAAGGTAATATACCCAGAAACTTCTGTTTTTATTGCAATAAGTGGCGAAAGAAATGACGGCCACTTATACCTTACAGATGCATACAATGCTGGCGTACGAAACTTTATTGTTGAACATTTACCCATTGATGTTTTGCCATTTAATTGTAATGTAATTAAGGTAAATAATAGTATTAAATCATTGCAAAAGTTAGCAGCTTTTCATCGCGTTCAATTTAAATGTCCGGTAATTGGCATAACAGGTAGTAATGGAAAAACCATTGTAAAAGAGTGGTTGTATTCTTTATTAAAAGATGATGTAAATATTGCGCGTAATCCTAAAAGTTTTAACTCGCAAGTGGGCGTTCCGCTTAGTGTTTGGGGTTTAAATGAACAGCATCAATTGGGTTTGTTTGAGGCCGGAATTTCTATGGTTGATGAGATGAATAACCTACAACAAATTATTAAACCAGATATTGGTATTTTTACTTTTTTGGGTGC
The DNA here is from genome assembly GCA_018058165.1 of Bacteroidia bacterium. Taxonomy (GTDB): domain Bacteria; phylum Bacteroidota; class Bacteroidia; order UKL13-3; family UKL13-3; genus UBA6183. Next base: position 2,196 of record JAGPCI010000082.1, on the reverse strand, counting down.
AGCACATGCCGAAGGTTTTACCAATAACGAACAAAAACTGGATGAAAAATTAAAGTTATTTAGTCGGGCTCAAATGTTGGTTTTTTGTGCAGATCAACCTGAAGTAACACAAGGTGTAACACGTTTACTGTTAAATACCAATACCAGCTTAAATGTAATAAGTTGGAGTAAAACCAATCAAAATGCTACCTATAATTTTAACATCGAACACCGTTATCAATACACCGTAATTACAACTCGTAAAGGGTCTCAAACATTAAGTGTAAATATTCCTTTTGTTGATGAGGCAAGTGTGGTAAATGCATGTACTTGTTTTGCATTTTTAATGGCTATTAACCGCATTAGTACTGGTGTGCTTAAGCGTTTTGAAGAGTTGCAACCTATAGAAATGCGTATGCAATTAAACGAGGGTTTTAACAATTGTGTAATTATTAACGATAGTTACAATGCAGATATTAATGCCTTACAAATTGCATTAGATTTTATGGAGCAACAAAGTGCTGGTTACAGTAAAACTGTAATATTAAGTGATATGTTACAAAGCGGTTTACCCGAGCACCAATTATACACCAATATTGCTTCATTAATTAAGCAACGCAACGTAAATAAGTTTATAGGTATTGGTACTGCCATGCAAAAGTATAAACCACTTTTTCCGGCAGGTAGTTTGTTTTTTAATGATACATCTTCATTTATAAATAATTTTAGAAGCTTAGATTTTAGTCATCAAATAGTATTGGTAAAAGGAGCGCGTAAATTTACTTTTGAGCGCATAACTACTTTACTCGAAAAAAAGGTTCATGAAACTGTATTTGAAATTAACTTAAACGCCATGGTACATAATTTAAATGTGTACCGAAATAAACTAAAAAAAGGTGTCAGATTAATGGGAATGGTTAAGGCCTTTAGTTATGGCGCTGGTAGCTACGAAATAGCTAAAGTAATGGAGTATAATCGTGTTGATTATTTAACTGTGGCTTATGCAGATGAGGGAGTTAACTTGCGCAAAGCAGGTATTAAATTGCCTATTATGGTAATGAATGCAGAGGTTGTTGCGTTTGATAGCATCATACAACATAATTTAGAGCCCGAAGTGTTTAATTTTACCATGCTTGAGCAACTTATAAAAGTATGCAACGGACAAGAAATTAGTATACATATTGAAGTGGACACGGGCATGAAACGATTGGGTTTTGATGAGCAAGAAGTGGATGAAATAATTAACTTATTGCTTCAAAATCAGAACTTACGTGTAAAGTCTGTATTTACACATTTAGCCGCAAGCGAAGATAAAAAGTTCGACTTGTTTACGCATGAACAAATTCAAAAATTTGAGAGAATTAGTGAAAAGCTAAAATCAGCGTTTAATTATCCAATACTTAAACATGTTTTAAACAGTGGAGGCATAGCTCGTTTTTCTGATGCACAATATGATATGGTGAGGTTAGGAATAGGATTGTATGGTATTGACCCTGCCGAAAAATTGCAAAAACAATTACAGGTAGTTGGAACTCTAAAAACGGTGATATCTCAAATTCGTGAAGTTAAATCGCACGAAACAATTGGTTATGGCCGTAAAGGAACTGTTCAGCGGGATTCGAGTATTGCTGTAGTTGCCATTGGTTATGCTGATGGCTTAAACCGCAGACTTAGTAATGGAAAAGGTTACATGATGGTAAATGGACAAAAAGCACCAATTGTAGGCAGTATTTGTATGGATATGACCATGATTGATGTTACTGATATTATTTGTAAAGATGGTGATGAAGTGATAGTATTTGGAAAAGAAATTAGCATAGCAGATATAGCATCAAAAATTGGAACCATTCCCTATGAAATATTAACCAGCGTTTCTCAACGTGTTAAACGTGTTTATTTTTATGAGTAGATGATTGGATTAATCTAGCTATATACAATAGACAGGCATAACCAACCTGTTTTTTTTCTGTAAGCCTTTGATTAGTGTAACATAAACTTTTGTTGTGCTACTTCCTTACCATTAATAACTAGTGCTAATACATGCTCGCCTGGGTAATGTTTTCGAGTAGATAATTCAATAAATTTATGACTGCGTTTTAATGTTAAATGTTGTTTTGGTTTAACTTGATATGTGCCAATTTGAAATATTTTTGGCGATGTTTTCCCATTCGATTTCATGTAATAAATGTTGTACTCTATTCTTAATTGTTGTTCGGC
>JAGPCI010000341.1 GCA_018058165.1 Bacteroidia bacterium | reverse complement strand
TCATTATAAAAAAATCAATCATCAAGGAGATATCATTTTATAAAAATTTTCAAAACAAAAACTGAGATATGAGAAAACTAACATTATTGCTACTGCTAAGTTTTGCGTTTGGGCAAACGCTGCAGGCTCAGCAATTAAAAGTTACTGGTAAAGTAACAGATGCAAATACAGGCAACCCAATAGAGGGTTCGGTAGTAAATGTAAAAGGCACCAAAAAAAATACCATGACCACTTTGCAAGGTGTTTATGTAATTAGTGCAGAAAAAGGACAAACTTTAGTATTTAGTACCATTGGTTATGCATCTAAAGAAGTTGCTGTAACTGGAGAAGTATTAGATGTTGCGTTAACTATTGAATCTAAAGATTTACAAGATGTAGTGGTGGTTGGTTATGGTACTCAAAAGAAAACAAATATAACTAGTGCAGTTTCTATTGTAAAGGGTGAACAATTAATTAGACGTCCACTTGCGTCTACCAGTATGGGTTTGCAAGGTTTATCTGCTGGTGTTACAGTTAGACAAGGCTCTGGGCAGCCTGGTGCTGATGGTGGTCAAATTAATATTCGTGGTATTGGTTCTATCAACAATAGTAGCAGTCCATTAATTATTGTTGATGGAGTGGAAGGTGTTAGCATAAATGATGTAGATCCTAATATTATTGAAAGCATCTCAATTTTAAAAGATGCTTCATCTACTGCTATATATGGAGTTCGTGCAACCAATGGTGTTATTTTGGTTACTACAAAAAGAGGTAAAAAAGGACAAACTTCTATTTCGTTTAATAGTTTTATGAGCATTCAAAAACCTACCAATATGCCTAAAACACTATCAGCGGTAGATAATATGATTTTAAATAATGAAGCTGTTTCTAATACAGGTTCTACTGTTTTACCTTATGCACAAGCAACCATTGATTTGTATAAAAATAATGCTGCCAACAACTTTACAGTATTTAATACAGATTGGCAGGATTTGATTTTTCAAAATACAGGATTAATGCAAAATCACAATTTAATTGTGAGTGGAGGATCTGATAAGTCATCTTTTTTAATGTCGGGAACCTACCTAAACCAACAAGGTTTAATTACTAATAATAGTTTTACTAAATGGGATTTAAGAATTAATGGAGATATTAACTTAACCGATAAAATAAAATTTTATTCTGATATATTTTATACAAAATCTACCAACAGAGTTCCTGCAGGAATGTCTCCAACACAGATTATCCAACGAGCTATCACAATGGCCAAAAATTTTCCAGGAAAATTTGAAGATGGAAAATTTGGAGATGCAGGTCAATCAAACTCAATCAATCCGATAGCCATGGCTGAAGGTTCTGGAGTACAAACTACAGAAACACCAACTTTATCATTGCGTTTTGGAGGTAGAGCAGAAATAATAAAAAATTTATTTGTAGAGTTTACTTACAACAACCGTAGCTCTTATACACAAAGTGTACGCCCAGGTAGAACTTATGATGTGTATACGCCAAATCCTTTTACCAATTCATTAAACTATTCTGCGGCAATTGGCGACTCATCTATTAATTACTCTAACAATCGTTTTAATTCTAATCAATATTATGCATCAGCAGAATATAGTTTTAAAATAGCCAATCAACATAGCATTAAAATACAAGGTGGTATGCAGGCTTTGGATAATTATATTGAAAATTTATCGGCTACTCGTTTTGGTTTACAATATCCTGATAGACCCTATTTAAACCTTGCAACATCACCATTACAACCACAAGTTGGTGGTGGTGCAACAGAAGGATCTGTAGCAGGTTTTTTTGGTAAATTAAATTATAGCTTTAACAATAAATATTTATTTGAATTTACTGGTCGTTATGATGGTACTTCAAAGTTTAGCCAATTGTTTAATCAACAAAGAGGCTTCTTTCCTGGAGCAAGTGCAGGTTGGGTAATTAGTAACGAAAACTTTTTTAGATCAATAAATGTTATCAATTATGCCAAACTAAGAGTATCGTATGGTTCATTGGGCAATCAAGAAATAGGCTCTAACTTTCCATTTACGTCTACCTTAGATCCTGGAACAGCATACTATTTTAACAATATACTTACAAGGGGTTTTTCTTTAAACAACGTTCAAAATGTTAGTATTAGTTGGGAAAAATCGAACCAAAGCAATATTGGTTTAGATCTTAACTTATTAAAGAATAAACTAAGCATCACTTTCGATTACTACGAGAAAAAAGTTACTGATATGATTATTGATGTTCCAAGTCCTGCTTATGTTGGCTTCATTAGTAATGTATCATCAGTACCTACCAATGCAGGTTCTATGATTAATAAAGGCTGGGAGTTTTCAGCAACTTACAAGAATAAAATTGGCAAATTTAGCTATAGTGTTACAGCCAATATATCGGATGTAGTAAACAAGGTATTGGATACAAAAGGTCAAGACATTGTTACCTCTGCAGGTTTAATTGCAAGAGGCGGTTATCCAATTAATTCGTATAATTTTTATACTACCAATGGCTTATACCAAACAGGTGAAAACTATAATGTACCCACCAATGGTACAAGATTAACTGGTGCTGGTGATATTAAATATGTTGATGTAAGTGGTGATGGCATTTTAAATGCAAACGATAGAACATTAATGGGTAATAACTTTCCTAGATATGAGTATAGTACAGATATTAATGTAAGCTATCAA
>JAGPCI010000081.1 GCA_018058165.1 Bacteroidia bacterium | reverse complement strand
TCTATGTTTATCTCATCTAGTGTAGGTATCGGATAAATTAATACATTGGCTGATTTGGTAGTTTTAACAACTTCATTTTTTCCTGTGGCTACTCCTATACTAATCGCACCATAATACCACCACTCCAATAAAGAAGGCAGCTCCGTTAATTTCAAATCAAAAGTTCCACCACCACCCAAATTATTAGAAGGCGTTACTGTTGCTTTTATACTAGTAGCTGATAATACCTGCACATTATTTGCCTCAAGTTGAGTGGCACTATTAAACAGTTTTACTTGATATGTATTTGATGCTTGAAAATTAGTATTTAAACCTGTAATGGTTAATTCAAAAGGCTGATCTGGACTAGTACCATTTGGAGTTACATTAATAAGTTGTGGCACATTACCTCCTAAATAAGCCAAGAATTCTACTTCTGGTTTACTAAATATAATTCCTTCATTTGAGGTATGAAGAACTATTCTTTTTTGCCCAACTTTAGTTGTTGGTGGAATAGTAATATTTGCAACCAATGTAGTATCAGACGTGGCATTAACGTTATTTACAACCATTGTAGACGAGCCTTGACTATAAAACCAACCTTGTATTTGTGTGGCTTGCATAAATTTGGTTGCGCTTCCGGTAATATTTAAATCAAGCGTTTCGCCAATAATACCACTTGTAGGAGTAACACTGGTTATTTGTGGGTATGCTCCTTGCTGGTTAACAACGGTAAACCCTGCTTCTTTTTGCAAATAAGATACATTAGGTACATTACCTACCACAACATTGCAGGCTTGATAATTAGCATTTAGCGGAATACCAACTCTGGCCACAATTTGAGTACTACTAATTACACTAACCGAGTTTGCTTTAATGTTGGTGGCCGAATTAAAAATAGTTACCGTAAGATTTGAAGCTTGAGTAAAATCAACTTGCGAACCGGTTATTTGTAAATTTAACACATCACCTCTTTTCCCAGTGTTTGGTGTAATACTTGTGATTTGTTGAGCTGATGTTTTTACTGCAAAAGCTGCAATAAAAAGGATTAGTAAAATTTGTTTGTTCATATTAAGTAATTAAGTATCAAATATAAAATAATTTCCCGATTTTAATTACCATTTATTAATCCTTTAAAAAACACGGCACTGTCTTTACTTGAATTGCTTAAATGTTGCTGTATTAATACCTCATTATTAATTACACTTTGTATTTTTTGTTGGTATAATGGTTGATCACTTTTTAGCAATATTTCTCTTAAATTAGCCTTCACAATGGCCGTTGCAAATTTTATATATTGAGGATTATTTGCATCGAACTTAAAGGTAGCAATTGTGGCCCAAGCATCTCCATATCGTTTAACATTGTAATAGGCACCTGCAAGCGTACTTATTCCATCCGAAAACGTTGGTGAAATTTTATTGGCTTGTATTAATAATGGCAACCCAAGTTGATAATTATTTTGTTTGGTATAACAAACCCCCAAATTATTTAGCACATGTATTTGGTAAGGGTTAATTAAATAAGCTTCTTCAAACTTTGTTTTAGCCATATTTATATCGCCCAAACTAAAATAACCTACCCCTGCATACCAACTAATAGGAACACTAAAATAATCCATATTTATAAATGCAGTATTGGCTTTAGCCGAATGGTTTATTAACTGTTGCCAATTTGCTTGCTGATGGTAATTATACATTTTTGAAAGGTGTTTTTCGCTTTGCCAACGTTTGCTGCTTACATAAACACCAAATACAATTATGCTAAAAAAAATACCACCAATTGGCATAACATATTTATTAGAACATTTACCTCCTTTTGATAATGAAGCGATATAAGCCAATGTTACAAAAAACAAAAAACTATGCTCCATTCTTTCTAATGGAAAATCAACTAAAGAAACCGTAGCATAAGTTGCTAAAAACCCTATTAAAAGTATGAGCTGTTTTGTTTGATTTTGTTTGTTGGTAATTACCGATTTTAATACTACAAAAGCGTAAACAAAAATCAACAAAAATATTAATCCTCCTAAAATACCTGTTTCACTAAAAACCCAAATAAAATCGTTATGCGGGCGCTGAAAAGTAGTTAGCCCTTCTGTTACCCGATAATTAAATTCGTAAAATTTTTGGACCCCATATTTAGGCAACATAATTTGCCAATTACCTGCACCCACTCCCATTGGATACTCTTGTATCATTTGCCAACTGTTTTGCCAAAGCGCTGCACGCTCTCTAAAACTTTCGGTTCTGCTTATAACAGTTAGTTTATCTTTAAAAATAAATAAGCCGCTAACAAACATTAACAACATCAATAAAAACATAAACGGCATCAAGAATTTATGTTTACTTTTAGGCCTATCAAACCAATTTACACCAAAAAAAGCCATACAAATAAGGCCAATAATTAATGCTAACAATGCAGCTCTGGTTTGTAAAACAACTAATAACCCTACTACGGTTATGGCCAATAAAATCCATGCAAACTTTAAGAAACGTTGCTTAACACCAATTGCCTTAATTATTACAAAAGGTAATGTAAAAAGCAAATATGATGACAATAAGTTTTTATGGCCAAACGTGGCATTAACCTTATAAATATTATCCGATTCAAATAAATTAATACCTATTAACTTTAATAAATAAAAATCGCGAAAGGCCAGTAAAACCGTAACCAAACCGCCAAATGCAATCCCTAATACTATAAATTTAAATGCTATTTTTTGTTGAAGTATTAAAATATAGGTAGTAAAAAATACAGCAACATAAAGTGTAATTTTAGTGCAGATATAGATAGCCTCAACCCTATTTGTTGCTGTAAAAACTGAAAGCCAATAAACCACCACTAATGCAAATAACAAATACAAAAAGGTTATATTGATAGGTAGATTTACCTTAGGTTGAGTAAAAACTGCAACCAAAGCAACTAATACATACAAACTAATTAGTAACTGTTTAGGTAAAAGGCTTGGGTCTATTCCCGATTCGTTATAAATTAAAGGCATACCTGCTAACAAAGCAAAAAGCAAGTAGTTTATCCAATGCGCATATTTTAATTTATTAAGCACTTTCATTTAAGAGGTAAAGCAACAATAAATTTATTAAAATACATACAATAAATTTCACCTCAATATTAAATGTCGCACTAAAGTTTTGGCCCCAATTTTTACAAAATCTAAAAAATGTAGCCAAAATTTTAAAAATGCCCCACTTTAAACCAACCCCTTAAAACAACTTTAAAATCAATAGTTTGATAGGTTTTTAACACCTTATCAACCCTAAAAATTGCAATACTTTTCCACAAAAGTGGAGGAAAGTGGAGGAAAGTGGATTTTTTGATTTAGTTTAGCGCTGTATTTAAAAACAAAAAAATTGTCGCAACTACACGGAGAGTATGAATGTAAACTGGATGCCAAGGGAAGGTTAATAATACCTGCTGCCCTTAAAAAACAGTTGCCCGAGGCCGGAAAAGACAGTTTTTTTATAAACCGAGGTTTCGAAAAATGCTGCGTTTTATATCCAAGTAACGAGTGGCAAACCATTGCTGCCGAAATCAATAAACTAAGTGATTACATAAAAAAAGAGCGTGAGTTTAAACGTTACTTTTTACGTGGTGCAAGCCAACTAGAAATGGATAGTGCTAGTCGTGTTAATTTACCAAAAAGCTTATTAGAGTACGCTGGTGCAAATACCGAGGTTGTATTATTAGCGTATGGCAATAAAATAGAATTATGGAGCAAAGCTGGTTACGAAAAAATGCTTAGCGAAGAGCCAGAAGATTTTAGTGCTTTGGCCGAGGAAGTAATGAGCAAACGCGAAAGGAGGAACGATGAGTAAATATCATGTTCCGGTAATGCTTAATGAGTGTCTTGATGGGTTAAATATTAAACCAGATGGCGTTTATGTGGATGTAACTTTTGGTGGTGGCGGACACAGCAGAGCTATTTTAGAAAAACTTGGCCCAAAAGGAAAGTTAATTGCATTTGATCAAGATGAAGATGCTAAAGCAAATATTCCTAAAGATGATAGGTTAATTTTTATCGATCAAAATTTTGAGTTCATAAAAAACCATATTCAATACCAAGGTTTATTACCTGTTGATGGAATATTAGCTGATTTAGGCGTTTCATCTCACCAATTTGATGTAGACGAGAGGGGTTTTAGTTACCGTTTTGATGAGGCTATATTAGATATGCGCATGGATAGAACAGCTGGTAAAAGTGCTGCTGATATTTTAAACACCGCTACCGAAGCCGAAATAGCTGATATGTTTTATTACTATGGTGAGCTTAACCAAGCACGCAGTATGGCAAAACAAATTATAGTTGCCCGCCAAGGCAAACTAATTAATACAGTTGCCGATTTAAAAAATGCCCTCAATCAATTTGCACCAAAGTTTAAAGATTACAAGTTTTGGAGCCAAGTATTTCAGGCATTACGTATTGAAGTAAACAGAGAGTTAGAAGTGCTAAAAAGTTTACTCAATCAATGTGCTGATGTAATAAAACCCGAAGGCCGATTAGTAGTAATGAGTTACCACAGCTTAGAAGATAGGTTAGTAAAAAACTACATCAACACAGGTAATTTTAAAGGTGAATTGGAGAAGGATTTTTATGGAAATCCAATTAAACCATTTACTGCAATAAGCAAAAGGGCCGCAACTGCCAATGCAAAAGAATTAGAAGAAAACACACGTTCACGTAGCTCAAAACTGCGTATAGCACAAAGAAATCAACCCAAATAAACCATTAGCAACAAACAGAAATAACCATAATGGCAAACAGGATTATATCAAATGATGAAGTAGAAGAAAAAGAGGCAAACGAAGAAGAAAAACCAAAAGAAACTTCAAAGTTTACCTCTGCCATGCAAAAAATGGCCGACTTCGATTTTAACATTTCGAAAGAATGGATGGTACGCCAAATTCCATTTGGATTATTTGTAATGGTGCTGTTGTTGGTGCATATATATAATGTACACTCAACCGAAAGAATAATTAGAAAAACAGATAAACTAAATAAAGAAATAAAAGAATTACGCTCAGAGTATATCACCATTTTAAGTGCATTAATGAGCGATAGTAAACAATCAACAGTAGCAAAAAAATTAGATACTTTAGGCATAAAAGAACTGATATCACCCCCGATAAAAATTACCTATTAACATAAAAAAGTGGCAACAAATAATAGAAAAGTTATACTAATACGTACCTACACCGCATTTGCATTTATGTGTGTGTTTGCTGCTGCTATTATAGCTTATCTATTTAAAATACAATTTAAAGAAAAACAACATTGGGTTGCGTTGAGTGAAAGCTTAAGTTCAACAATACAAACAGTTGAACCAGCCAGAGGAAGCATATTTGCCATTGATGGGAGTTTATTAGCCACATCGTTACCTATATACGATTTAAGGCTTGATGGAAAAGCACCAGGATTTAACAAAGGCGACATATTTGAAAACAATGTAGACTCGCTTGCATTAATGCTATCACAACTTTTTGGTGATAGAAGTAAAGCAGATTACAAACGTATTTTAACTGGAGTAAAAAAACGCAAAGACCGTTATTATTTACTTAAGCGAAAAGTAAGTTACCCAGAGATGAAAGCCGTTAAAGAATTTCCTATTTTTAGAATGGGAAAATACAAAGGCGGTTTAAATATTGAAGAAAAAAACAAACGCGAAAAACCGTTTGAATATTTGGCCGAAAGAACTATTGGTTATAGTATTCAAGGCATTCAACCTGTAGGTTTAGAAGGTGCATTTAACAAAGATTTAAGCGGTAAAGAAGGTAAACGTATAATGCAACGTATTGCCGGTGGAACATGGATACCTGTAAATGATGAAGAACAAATTGAAGCCAGAAATGGCAACGATATACACACCACAATTGATGTAAATTTACAAGACGTAGCAACCCATGCATTAATGCGCACTTTAGTTACCAATGATGCCGAATGGGGAACCGCTATTTTGATGGAAGTAAAAACTGGTGAAATACGTGCAATAGCCAACTTAACCCGAATATCAGAAGGTAATTATACCGAACAATATAACTATGCAGTAGGTGAAAGTTTAGAGCCTGGTTCAACTTTTAAATTGGCAAGTTCATTGGCCCTTTTAGAGGACAAATTGGTTAAAATGAACGAACTTTTTGATACCGAAAATGGAGAAAAACGTTATTTTAAAAATGCAGTAATGTATGATAGTGATAAAGGCGGACATGGTATTGTAACTTTTCAACATGCATTCGAAATTTCTTCAAATGTGGCCATATCAAAAGCCGTTTACGAAAAATATAAAAGTAACCCAACTGCTTATTACAATCATTTAAAAAAGCTACACTTAACTAACCCATTAGGATTACAAATAATGGGTGAAGGCAAACCACATATTAAACATCCAAAAGATAAAGATTGGTACGGAACTACCTTGCCTTGGAGCAGCATTGGATACGAAGTTAGGGTAACACCTTTACAAATATTAACCCTTTACAATGCAGTGGCCAATAATGGCAGAATGGTTAAACCTTTTTTTGTAAAACGAATAACCAATACTGGCAAAGTAATAAAAGAGTTTAAAACACAAGTAATAGAAGAGCGCATTGCCTCTGCCGAGACCATTAAAAACTTACGCATTATGATGGAAGGTGTAGTTGAAAGAGGAACAGGAAACAAATTAAAAAACCCTAATTATACGGTAGCAGGAAAAACAGGTACAGCCTTAGTTGCCGATGGAAAAAGGGGTTACAGAAGTAAAATTTATCGTGCTTCTTTTTGCGGATATTTCCCTGCAAACAACCCACAATATTGCTGCATGGTAATGGTTAATGCACCAAGTAAAGGAATATATTATGGTGGCGCAGTTGCAGGACCAGTATTTAAAGAAATTGCTGATAAAGTATATGCTAACAGCCACAGCCTGCAAGGTGACATTAGATTGGTGCTTGATAAACCAAACCCAAATCCTACAATTATAAAAGGCGCACACAAACAACAAACTCAAACGGTGTTAAATGCTTTAGGTCGCCAAACAAAAAACAGCGATTCAGTTGAAGAAAATGGTAGCGAATGGGCACAGGTAATTATCACCAACAATCAAGCAAAAATTACCCCTCGCAATATTAGCAGAGTTTTTATGCCTGATGTAACAGGAATGGGAATTAAGGATGCCATTTATTTACTCGAAAATAACGGGTTACAAGTACAAATAGATGGTGTTGGAAAAGTTAAAACACAATCTATACCAGCAGGAACAAAAATTATAAAAGGTGCAACAGTAACATTAAACTTAGGATAGCAACTAAATGAATACGATAAAAGATCTTATACAATTTGTACCAAATGCTCAAGTTATTGGCAATAACTTAACAACAGTGCTGCACCTAACTTACAACTCGCGAGAGGTGGGCGAAGGCTCTATGTTTTTTGCCATAAAAGGCACGCAAGTAGATGGTCATAATTATATTAATGAAGTAATAGAAAAAGGTGTGGCCGCGGTAGTTTGTGAAGAATTACCCAAAGAGATTAACAGCACTGTTACTTACATTAAAGTAAATAACACAAGTGAAGCGATGGGTAAAATTGCTGCTGCATTTTACGATAATCCTTCTAAAAAACTTAAGCTTATTGCAATAACTGGCACCAACGGAAAAACAACTGTTGCAACTTTATTATTCCGCTTGTTTCGTTCATTCGGTCATCATGTAGGTTTGTTATCTACTGTTCAAAATCAAATAGACGAAACCGTAATTCCAGCAACCCACACCACACCAGATAGCATAAAGATAAACGAGCTTTTGGAGCACATGGTTGATAATGGTTGCGAGTATGCTTTTATAGAAGCTAGTTCTCATGCCATACATCAAAACAGAATATCAGGATTACATATTGCAGGCGCAGTATTTACTAACATCACACACGATCATTTAGATTATCACCACACCTTTAGCAATTACATTAATGCTAAGAAAAAATTATTTGATGATATAAGCGATGAAGCATTTGCATTAACAAATAAGGATGACAAAAATGGTATGGTAATGCTACAAAACACCAAAGCCATACGATATACCTACAGCTTAAAATCAATAGCCGACTTTAAAGCAAAAATTATTGAAAGTGATTTTAGCGGCATGTTGTTAAATATTGATGAGCAAGAAGCTTGGTTTAGGCTTGTAGGAAACTTTAATGCCTATAATTTATTAGCCGCTTATGGCACAGCATTTTTATTAGGTAAAGAGAAGTTAGAAATAATACAACACTTAAGCAATATAGAAGCCGTAAAAGGTAGGTTTGAGTATGTGAGAAGCGAGAATGGTGTGATTGCTATAATTGATTATGCACACACACCAGATGCACTAAAAAATATTTTAGAAACCATTAACGAGTTGCGAAATAAAAACGAACAGTTAATTACCATAGTTGGTTGTGGTGGAAATAGAGATGCCGCCAAACGCCCAATTATGGCTGATATAGCTTCGCAACACAGCACTAAAGTAATTTTTACTAGTGATAACCCACGAGACGAAAACCCTGATGCCATACTTGATGAAATGCAACAAGGTGTTAAGCCTTTGCACTACAAAAAAACACTTAGAATTAGTGAAAGAAAAGAAGCCATAAAAGCTGCAATAGCAAGTGCAAAAAAAGGTGATATAATTTTAGTAGCAGGCAAAGGCCACGAAAATTATCAAGAAATAAAAGGAGTTAAACACCATTTTGATGATAGAGAAACGGTGTTAGAATTATTTGAATTAATGCGTTAAAAATATGTTATACCACTTATTTGAATACTTAGACAAACAATTTGATATTCCTGGAACAGGAATGTTTCAATACATATCATTTAGGGCTGCTTTGGCAGTAATATTATCGTTAACCATCACAACAATATTTGGACGTAGGTTAATAAACATGTTACGCAATTTACAAGTGGCTGAAACCGTGCGTAACCTAGGTTTAGCAGGCGAAAACCAAAAACAAGGAACTCCTACTATGGGTGGTTTAATAATACTTGGAGCAATATTATTGCCTACCTTATTATTTGCCCGCTTAACTAATGTTTACATTTTACTAATTCTACTTTCCACTGTTTGGTTAGGTTTAGTAGGTTATTTAGATGATTACATAAAAGTATTTAAAAAGAATAAAGAGGGTTTAGCAGGCAGGTTTAAGGTATTAGGCCAAGTAGGTTTGGGAGTGATAGTTGCAACAACTTTATACTATAACCAACATGTTAAAACTCGCAATTTTTATCACCCTACGCAGGTGTCTTCAGCATTTATTCAAGAGCATAATTTACAACCAACC
>JAGPCI010000340.1 GCA_018058165.1 Bacteroidia bacterium | reverse complement strand
AATACCGACTATTATATTTACACAAATACAGACATTGCTTTGATGCCTTATTTTTACAATGTGGTACATCAACATGTACTTAACGGCCATGATGCAATTGTAATAAACAGACGAAGATTAAGTATAGAATATAACGATGAATTAAGCCTCGATTTAATGTATGCAGATTTAGGAAAATCGCACCCAGGATTTGATTGTTTTGTTTTTAAAAAGGAGCTTTTGGCAAAGTTTGTTTTGGGTGATATTTGTGTTGGTATTCCGTTTGTTGAAGCAACACTATTGCATAACATTTTTTCGTTTGCAAATAACCCGTTGTTCTTACCAGATGCTCATCTAACTTTTCATATTGGCACGGATGTAATGCCACCACGAAACAAAAGCTTATATTGGCATAATAGAAACGAGTTTTTCATGAATATTTACCCTAAATTAAAGCCGTTTTTTGATATTAAAAAATTTCCGTATGCAGCACTTCCAATGCATAAACGGGCATTAAAATGGGTGCTAAATCCAAGTTTATTTACTTTAAATTATTTGGAGTTAGAAGGCAAATCAATCCAACAAAAACTCAACTTTTTATTGAACGAAATAAGGTGGAAAATTTTGCAAAAATAAGTTAATGTTCAGCCAGTTTTTCGGCAAGGATTTTCAAGGCATCAAATTTGTTATTGAACAATTCGGGTGTTAGATGATATAAATCGAATTGGCTATTTAGGCGCTTACTAAAAACAAAACCCAAACCTAAATTATAATTTATTGCAGCCTTATTTGTTTGTTTAACTTTTGCGTACACCGTTTTTAATTTTAACTGATTATAGGCAAAAGTTAAAAGCATTAATGAAGCACCAAGAGAAACACCTGTTCCGGTGTATTTTTTTTCGGCAATAAATAGCCCTGCATGTGCCGATTGGTTTTGGTTATCAAACTCGTTTAAATGTATTAAACCAATTTTGTTGTTTTGATGGGTAATAATAAAGTAGTAATTTGGTTTTTTACTTAAATTATTAAACCAAATTTTTTGTTGCACACTTGTAATATGCTCATTAAACTCCATGTTTTCGGCAATTTCAGGAGCATTTCTCCAGCCTCTCAATAATTCAATATCCGCTTCGGCCAATTCAGATAGTGTTATTCCGTATTCGTTTAGTTTTCGCAAAGTTCAGCTATTATCACATGGTCTAATAATTGTTTAGACACCCAAATTCGTCTTATATATTCACCAATTATTCCTAGCGAAAATAGGATTAATCCGGTTGAAAAAAATATGGCCACAATTAAAGATGTAAAGCCAATTTCTGCATCAAAGGCTAATTTTTTATAAATGTAATAACAGCCCATAACAAAAAATGCTATCGACATCCATAAGCCTAATCTGCTAATAATTTTAAGTGGTAGGGTAGAGTGTAAAAGCAAAATACTGATGGCCATTTTAATTAATTTAAATATGGTGTACCCAGATTTACCAACGGCTCTTACCCTATGTTCAACAATACATGATTTTACTTTTTGTGCACCCAATAATAAATAATCATCAATAAAAAATATTTTGTTTTGTTGCTTCTTAAAAACCGTAATTACCGATTTTTTAATAAGCCTACATGATGTTACCATCGAATAATCTCTACCACCTGTTTGTAATATTTTTTGTAGAGCTCTTGTGCCAATATTTCTTATGGAGTTATGCTTTTTTTGGGTGTAGTTGCCATAAACCAAATCGCAATTGTCATTAGCCATACAATTATACATGCCATCTATTACGCTTGGGTCATGCTGCAAATCATCATCAATTGTGGCAATTAAATTATTGGTGCAATAGTAAAACCCTATTGCAGTTGCAGTATGTTGGCCATAGTTTTGTGCAAGGGTAATAAACTTGTATGATATTGAAGATTGTTTTAATGCTTTTAATAGTTCATTTCCTGTTTTATCAATACTTCCATCATTCACAAAAATAAATGTTGGTTTTAGTTGAGTTGTTAATGTCCAACTTGCTAATCTATCTACCAAATTTACCATATTGGCTTCCGAGTGGTAAACAGGAATTACTACATCTACACCTATCATACTTCTATTAGTTTATGTGGTAAATTAATAGGAATATTAATTAAGGCTGATGCAACCGAGAAGCCAACCCCAAAACCACATAATAAAACCGAGTTGTTTTTGGCAGTAATTAAATCTAAGTTTTCACATAATGTTATTGGAATACTAGCTGATGCAGTGTTGCCATATTTACCAAGTGTTTGTGGGGCTTTTTGCAAAGGCACACTTGTTTTTTTGCAAATAGCATCGTTTATTAATTTATTGGCTTGATGCAAAATATAACAACTGGGTTCTTCGCTATTTAAATTAGCTGCATCTAGCAAGGTAGTTATATTTTGAGGTACATGTTTTACAGAATAAGCAAAAACATCAATACCATTTAGCCGCATTTTTTTTTCGTTATTTTCTGAGGTTTCTGTATATATGGCTTGTTGTCCAGCACCAAATGTTTCTAAGTTAAAATACGAGTAGTTTTCTTCATCATCCTTATCAAAAGTTATAGCTGTAACCGAAACGGCATCAGAAAAAATGGGTTGGGTTGATGTATCATTCGCAAATAACAATTGACTCGAAACATCACCACAGCATAAAATTGCTTTCGGGTTTACTTTATCAATTGTTGCTAATATTGAAGCTACAGTT
>JAGPCI010000339.1 GCA_018058165.1 Bacteroidia bacterium | reverse complement strand
GGCCAGGTAATGATGACAAATTTATTTACACCGCATTAATAAATTCTTACCCAAAATGCGCGCGAAACTTCGTTTCGCGCGCATTTTGTTTTTTTTTGCAATTATAATTCCTACAAAAAATAAAGGCCTTCATTGCTGAAGGCCTTTATTTTTGATTTATAATCAAGAAAAAAAAGAACGATTATTGTCCGGGTAATAATACACCATCAATTACATGTATAATACCATTAGATGCAGGTACCGATGCTATAATTTTTGCAGTGCCATTAACATAGGTTGCACCATCTTTAACTGTAATGGTAACATTGCCACCGTTAACTTGACCCAACACTCTTCCGTCTGTTAAGTCTTCTGCTTTAAGAACACCTAAAAATACATGGTATTGTAAAATATCTGCCAATGTCTCAAGTTTCTCAGGCTTTAATAACCCTTCTACGGTACCAGCAGGTAACTTATCAAATGCTGCATTTACAGGAGCAAATACAGTGAATGGCCCAGCATTACTTAAGGCGTTAACTAAATCGGCTGCTTTTACAGCAGCAACCAAAGTTGTGTGATCTTTACTGCCAACAGCAACTTGCACAACATTAGGATCAGATGTTTCATCTTGAACAGCAGATTGACCAGCTCCCTCTTCGGTTACAGTGGCATCGGCTGCGCCAGTTGATGCATTTTCGTTTGAATTAGAGCTACAAGCCACGGTAAATATCACTACCCATGGTGCACAAATTTGAAATAATTTTTTCATAATAGTTTTAGTGTTTATGTGAACAAATTTCAGCACAAAAACCAAACACTCTTATGCTTACAGTCATAATACTAATATGATTTATAACACTCCAAAAACTAGTTAAAATAATAGTTTAATCCAATTGTAAAATTCCTTCCAGGTTGTGGAATTTTACCCCAATCTAAGTGCTCGCGAAAATATTTATTAAATACATTTTCTATTGCAAGGTTAAACTGAATAACTGATGTTTTAGTTTTTACCATGTAGGAGGCTCTAGTGGCAAACGTATGCCAACTGCCTGTATTAATTTCACCAAACTGCGTATTAATTCTGTTTTGCGTAGCGGCAAAAGCGTGTTCAACCTGTGCTTGAAACTGCTTGTATTGATAACGTAACGCACTAAGCGCTTTTAGTGGTGGCACTTGTTGCATGGCTAATCCATTGCTTAAATCGCCACGTGTATACCTAACATTACCTTGATACCAAAATTTATAAACCTTAAACTTTACAGACGATTCGAAACCCATTAATGTTGCATAACCAATGTTTTGATACGTTTTAACACCACGAGCACCAATTGTCATTGCACTATAATCTTGCACCACATACGAATAGATATAATTATTAATATGATGATAAAACAAAGTGGCGCTTAGTGCCACCTTCTTAACCATAAATGTATTTTTATACTCTACTTGCAATGATTGCTCAGGCGATAAATCATACTTACCTATATAGTCGTAACCATCGGCCCTATTAAATAAATAAAAGCCCATACGTTCGTTTGATGTTGGCAACCTACTACCTGATGCAACTGTAACCATCGATTGCCAATTTTTAACATCACGCCCTATATTAACCCCCGTATTATTTAGCCAATTGCTTCGTGTTTCCGATACATCAAACCCAAAGCCAGCCCACTGTAAAATGCCTACTTCATCAATTGCTTTTTGTTTAAAATAATCTTCGCGGGTGGTAAAACCAGCATAATATTTTTTATTAAAATGATACTTGTATTGCAATGCAGCGCCCAAATTATACAACTGGTTTCCGGGTAAGGTTTGCATAAACATTTCCTTTTCGTTTAATGGATACATGGTCATATCAGCTCTCGTATAAGCATTGTGTCCATCAATACGAATGGTTAAATCATGGCGTTTTTTGGTGTAAGTAAAATTGCTATAAAACCCCTTGGTATTACTCCATCCTGGCATATCCATGTGTATTACAGTTTCTGGCCTTTTGGTATCATCCATATAATGCGAAACCTGATTATAATAAACCTTTGTTTCTATCATCGCATTATTTAATTTAGCAATAGCCATTCGGTGTGTTACTGATCCAATAAACGCTTCGGCAAGCGAAACATCCATAGGCAATGCTGGATAACCGATGTTTAATCCCTTATCATAAATCAAATCAACCAAAAATGTACTTTTTTTACCTGCCTTTAAAACGGTATTTGAGTTGATGTTAAACTTTTCGTATGCAGTAAATTTTACCTCATTGCCATAACCATTAATGTAATTGTTTGCTTTACGATAAGCACCACTAAAACGTGTTGCAATATTTTTGTTATTAAGGTTTACGTTAAATCCAGAATTTGTAGCAAGGTTAACACTTGATAATTGGGTGTAAAGATTTAGGTTGGGCCTCTTTTTATCATTAAATGAAGCTTCCTTTAATTCAAAATTTATTGTTCCGCCAACAGTACTTCCAGCTACCGAAGAACCTGCTCCATGATTAACCTGTAATTTATTTAAATTTACTGGTTCAATGTATGAAGAAACGGGATCCATCTTATCGGTGCATGCACCATACATGCGCATACCGTTTACCATAATATTTATTTGCCCTGCACTATAACTGCGTAAAGTTGGTTCCATACCAAACGCACCTCGTCTAATAATGTTTACGCTTTCTATGCGCATCATTATATCCTCAGTAGAACTGATTTTT
>JAGPCI010000080.1 GCA_018058165.1 Bacteroidia bacterium | reverse complement strand
ATATAAACGCCAACCCCAATTTTGTAAATGAAAACGACCTTGATGGGGCAGATAATATATGGGGTACAGCTGATGATGGTTTGCAATTGCAACCAAACAGCCCAAGCATAAACAGTGGTACAAACACAGGAGCCACCGCCACCGATTTGGCTGGCAACACCCGCATACAAAACACCACCATTGATATGGGTCCTTACGAAAAAGGCATTAACCAATGGACAGGTGCCATAAGCACCGATTGGGAAACAACAGGCAACTGGAGCAACAATGCCTTGCCAACCAACACCGAAGAAGCCTACATAGTTACAGCAGCCAATCAACCCACGGTTACCACAGGTGCAGCATTAAATGTGAGTGTAGCCGCAGGTGCAACACTAACCATTAGCGGCACATTAAGTTGTGCAGGTGCAATAAACAATGCAGGTACAATTGCTGCCACAACAGGCACAGTTGTGCTTAATGGCACAACATTGCAAACCCTTTCGGGTGGGGTGTTTAGCAACAATACATTGGCAAACCTTACCGTAAACAATGCTGCCGGTGTTTTACTAACCGATACGTTAAAAATTACAGGCACAGTAAATCCGCAAAATGGCACATTAAACACAGGCAATAAACTGGTGCTGGTTTCAACCCTAAGCGTAAGCGGAAAAATACTGCAAATACAACCTGCGGCCGATGTAACAGGTAATGTTACCATACAACGCTATATGATTGGCGGTGCAATAACCCAGCGTGGCTGGCGCAGCATGAGCAGCCCAATAAGCAACTTTAACTACACCCAGTTGGTTGACGATATTTTTGTAACTGGTCCGGGTGGCTCAGCCAATGGTTTCGACCGCAGCGGAACTCCGTCATCTATCATTCACTACCAAGAAAGCACAACAGGCACACGCGGTTGGAAAGACATTGCAAACATTACTGCCACGCAGGATGCGGGCAAAGGCAGCATGGTTTTTTTTAGGGGTGATAGAACACAAACTGCATCTATACTTAATACCAGCGTTGTGCCAAATAATGTAACCATGGCTTATTATGGCAACATCAACAAAGGCAATATTGGTGCTTTGCCATTATCATACACCAACACCGCCACCCCTGCAGATGATGGTTGGAACCTGATGGGCAACCCATATCCATGCCCGATAAATTATGGTGCAATAAACAAAACTGGTAATGTAAGTAACTCGTTTTGGGTGTTGAATCCCAATACAGGCAATTATGTAAACCTTATTGCTACTGATGATGTAGCTATTTCGCAAGGCTTTTTTATACAAGTAAACGATGTTAATCAACACATCAGTTTTGAAGAAGCTGATAAAGTAAATACAAGCCCTACCCAATATTTTAAAACAGTTGCAAATCCGTTTGCTATAAAAATGTATAGCGATAGCATACGGTATGATGTGGCATGGCTAAGTTTTGAAAGTACAGCCAGTAAAAATTATGTGTTTAACCAAGATGCCTTAAAGTTTACCAACAACTTAATAAACCTAGGTTTAATTACTGCCGATGGCAAACTGGTGCAGCGAAATGTAAGCCAAACTTTAAATGCCAACAGCACCGATACATTTGTACTGAGCACACAAGCTGTTAGCAACGGAAATTACTGGTTAACGTTTGAACAAACGGCATCGTTACCGGCAACAAAAAATGCCTTTTTGGTTGATTTGTTTACCAACAATTGGATAAATATAAAAACCACACCAAGCTACAGCTACACCATAAACAACAGCACACCTGCAAGTTTTGGCAAAAGGTTTTTGTTGATACTAACCGATCAGCACACTTCGCTTCCGTTAAGTTTATTGAGTTTCACAGGCACAAAACAACAACGCAATGCACAACTAAACTGGAGCACCGCAAGCGAAAAAAACAGCAGCCATTTTGTGGTTCAAAAATCAACCGATAATGTAAACTGGCAAAACATAGGCACGGTAAAAGCCAAAGGCAATTCATCAATAACAAACAACTATTCGCTTACCGATTTTAACGCTTTTACAAATCAATATCTCTCAAATCCCAACTCTCAAATCCCAACTCTCAAATCTCAACTCCTAACAATCTATTATCGCCTGCAAATGGTTGATAAAGACAACGGCCACGCATATAGCCATGCCATTGTATTAACTGATGATATGCCACAAGCCGGTATTGCATTGATGCCAAACCCGGCAAGCAACAATGTTCAAATACACATTAATAGCCTGGCACAGTTGCTTGATGTAAAAGTATTTGATGCAAAAGGAGCAGAAGCAACCATTGCCTTGCAAGGGCTACAAATGGATGTGAGCTATTTGGCGGCAGGTGTTTATATGGTACAGGTACTAACCACACAAGGCACGCAACACATTAAACTAATAAAACAATAGCCATGAAAAAAAGCATACGATTAAACGTAGCAAAAGCCATTGGTCTGTTGGGTTTAGTGCTGATTAGTTTTGCAAGTGTAGCGCAAGGCAACTATGATGATTACAACGAGATTGATCTTGGTGAGTATTACGAAAGGTTTCGTCCAGATTATTATGAATACTATTACCAGTCGCAA
Organism: Bacteroidia bacterium; assembly: GCA_018058165.1. Lineage (GTDB taxonomy): Bacteria > Bacteroidota > Bacteroidia > UKL13-3 > UKL13-3 > UBA6183. The sequence continues at coordinate 6,768 of JAGPCI010000080.1, read as the reverse complement.
AAGGAGGAAAGTCGCTATCAAGAATCCTACAAAGAAGAAGATTTATATAATGGTGGATACAAGAGAAAAAAGGCATTTTCTCAGAGCAATGAACTTCCCACAAGCAATGGATTGATTGGTGATCTACGCTCAGAAGAAAGAGGTGACGAGGGCGTAATTCCTGAGACCATTGAGGCTAAACCAAACAGCAGTTATGATACACAGGCAGATAGCATTGCTGAGTTTGAACCAGATGATCAGGAAACTCCACCACCACCCACCGAACCAGGAGTTCCTGTGGATACTGCTATTCCATTACTGCTTGTTATGGGTGTTTTTGTGGCCGTGAAAGGAATATTATTCAAACGCTGAAAACAAGCTTCTTCTTAGATGATAGTTGTTACATCGTTCAAATAGATGAAATTTAATAAACTCTTTTTCAAATGAAATAAGGTTGTTTAAAGGTATTAGTGCGATTATTTTAAAGACACAGATAAGAAATTCTGAATTTTGGTCGAGGATAGAACCGGTATAAAAACATCTATACACTTAAAGTTATTGAATAACACGTATACATTCGAGTGTAAGAGATCAGGCGTATTTAGGAGAAACCGCTTAATAAGCTGGCGAGAGTGTAACTGGTGTACAAAGGCTTGGATGGCAACCACGTTTGTGTAAGCCTCTTTACCCCTACGGACTACAAAAAGCTCTACCTAAACAGGTGGAGCTTTTTTCGTTTTAATGTTTTTATGTGAGGTGGTTACATAACAATTCAAGGCTTTTTGTAGTCCTTGGGGAAGGCCAGCCCTGCAGTCGCGCTCAAGGCTAAAATGCCAAATCGTTGGCATTTTTTTACGACTTGCCGTCCTACGGGTCAGATAAACTTAAACGTTTTATTGATTTGACTACACATGTTGCTTTTGCAAACCTAAAGATGAACGGTAGACCTAATTCCATCTTTTATACAACATACATTAACCTACAATTGTTAATGTTTCAAGGCACACTCCGCGTGAACGGGGTGAGCCCCGATTTTTTGCCATTTTGTTTAGCAAAAAAACAGCTCTGTCTGTACTTAGTTGCCAATTAATTGTATACAAAATATTATGTACTAACTTAATGACATTGTTCGCGCGTTAGCGGTGAGCGGTGATTTATAATATCTGCAGTCTGATTACATTCTCATTAGTGAAAGCCGGATGCATGACCTTTAGTTGTGACAAAAATCCATTGATCATCTATACGTCTTGTTGCTATAACTTTTTCGCACCCTTCGCAGCCCCAGGGAAATAGTCTGCATTTTTGGGGATCAGAGTCTTGGCAGCCATACCGGGTATCATTTGCTGTATGATAAACCAGATAATAAGCTTTCCACCAAAACAAAAAAGGATCGTTACGTGTGAATTCGAATCTGATACAGTAAATGTCTCTCAAATAAACATTATCGATTTCTTTATCCTTGAAAAAATCCAACAACAGCTTCCTGTCTGTCGGGTCTGTTATGCTATCAAACTTATTTAAAAGGAATCTTGAAAGAATGATCGATTCATAATCGGATTTTTCCTTAGGTATTTCGTGATAATGTTTAATTAAAAGAGTGCGGATCAATTTGCACCTATTCAATCTATCTTCAGTGAGCTTATACTGAAACCAACTGTATGAACATAGCAGTACCGTAAGCAGAGATAAAACAATTTTGATTTGTAGCTTCATATTTTATTTGCTTTCCTGCTTCTGAATATATGTTATGTTAACTGATGTTGTTTCTTTCCCGTTCACGCGGCCGTCCGTGTGCCATTACACCAACAAATATATTCACAAAATTTTGCTAATTGTTTCATCTTTAAGGTGAAATTTTATTTGGCGATTTATTGCTAACTAAACTCAAAAAGTTGTGTTGTGGTTATACATTTTTACATGCACAATTTATAAAATAAGTGCTATAAACAAAAACATTATTAAAGCGCTTATTGATGCCTTTATTACCAAAAAACAATTGCAAAAATTAATGTAAGCTTTCTTCTATAAAACAACCCCACCAAGGTTTGTCTTAGTGGGGTTGGTTGGTATACTCTATACCACACGAAGGGATTCGTGCGGTAGCGGTGTTTTATTGATTTGACTACACATGTTGCTTTTGCAAACCTAAAGGTAAACGGGAATTATTAATAAAACAATGGCAAATGTAGCTTTCATCATAAAGTTTTGAACTTGCTACGAAGTAAATTTTTTTTAAAACGTACAAAAATGTAGTTTCGCACTCAATAATTCAAAAAAATAAGTAATGATGCAACAGATTGATGCAATAAAAAAGATACTTGCTAGCGAAGGGATTAACGCTAATGTAGTTACTGAGTTAAAAGCTTTACGCGAGTGGTTTAAATCAAACAAAAACGAACCTGGATATGTAAAAATGATTCGTTTGGCTTACGAAAACATTGAAGAAAACGATGATTACACTTTCCTATTTCTTGAAGAAGAAGATGGTAAGGGTAATTTGGCTTACTTACTTGATTTATTTGCCGATTACGACAATAAATACAACAAAGAAGAGCTACAAGAAATTAAAAACTTAATGTTAGGTATTGAGCCAGAAGCCGAGGTTGCAGAAGAAACTCCCACTGCTGAGTAAAATTATTTAATTTTTCATATTTAAAAAACCGAATGCTTAATAGCTTTCGGTTTTTTTTTATGCCTTTTATTAGCGCAATAAAGTAACTGTACCCTTTTTAGCAAACCTTTCGCCTGTAACAAAAACACCTTCTACCAACCACACATAAGTTTCGGTAACGGCATCTACATCTCCATTGTCGGTGCCATCCCAAGGCAAATTCACATCTGTAGTTTCAAATAAAGATTTGCCCCAGCGATCATAAACCCTAAACAAATAATCTTCGTTTTTTACACCTGTTTTTACTGGAAAAAAAGTTTCGTTAATCCCATCTCCATTTGGCGAAAAAGCGCTAGGAACATAAACAGCGCCATTGTTTTCAATCCTAATAATATCTTTACTATATGCAGTATCAGTACAACCAAATTGATTCATCACTATCAACTCCAAACTATAAATTCCGCTTGTTGTAAATGCATACGAACTGTTGGTATTGGTGTCTGTAAATATGGTTTGGCTATCTTGGTTAATTAAGCGCCATACCGAACGGTAGGCATCAAATGATGTATTGGTAAATATTGCGGTAGCATTAGGTAAAAACATAGCCGTAGGTGCTGCAATAAAACGCGCCCTTGGTAAATCGTGCACAGTAATTATTTTTACTTTTACAATGGTGGAGTCTCCGCCAGGGCCAAACGATTTAAGCCTTACGGTGTAAGTATCGTCTCTTGTATAATTGTGAGTAGGGTTTTCTTCGGCAGATGTGTTTCCATCGCCAAAATCCCACTCGTATGCGTTTGCATGTTTACTTAAATTGGTAAAATTAACCAACAATGGTTTACAACCTTCTTTAGGTGTATAATCAAAATCGGGTGAAGGTTTTTGCGGAAACACATATAAACTTTTTACAATTGTATCTCTACAACCATTAATACTACTTACAACTAAGCGTACTTGGTAACTTCCAGAATCGGTAAAAGTATGCGTTGGGTTTTGCAGGTTTGATGTATTGTTGGCACTATTTGGGTCGCCAAAATTCCAATTGTAAAACAAAGCTCCATTGCTTATGTACGACCTATCACTAAAGTTTACAGTAGTATTTGGCACTTGAGGTTGGCCAGGTAAATACACAAATTGTGCCTTCGGAATTTCGTAAATATTGATATAACTTGTTTTTGTTGTGGTATCGCTACAGCCAAATTTATCGTATGCAATTAACGATATATGATAAGCACCTGCATTGCTGTATGCGTGTTTGGGGATACTATCATTTGAGCCAGCACCATCGCCAAACAACCAAAAATAATTTGTTGCATTAAATGATTTATTTATAAAAGCCACATCTAAATTTAAGCACCCCGAAGTAACGGCAGCTTCAAAATCTGACGACACCAAAGGATGCGCTATTACTGTAGTTTGGGCAGTATCTTTACATCCGTTTGCACTTGTTGCAACCATGCGTATGTAGTAATTAGAATCGATATTTGCTTTGGTTCTAAAAAAATGTTTTGGCGATTGCAAGGTGCTTGTTTGTCCATCACCAAAACTCCATAAATAATTGCTAGCACCTTGGGTTGAGTTATTAAAATTATACTCGGTAGTATCGCACCTCAACGATTTATTGGCACTAAAACTTGCATTGGGTAAAGGGTATACCGTGATGTTTCTTTTTGCAGTATCAATACAACCACTTTTGCTAAATGCAGTAAGCGTAACCGGATAAACTCTGTTAACCAAAGTAATATTGTTTTCGAAAGTTTTGGTTGCATTTTTTGTAGTATCGGTTGTTGCATCGCCAAAATCCCATAAATAATTTACACCACGCAACGAGGTATTATTAAACACCACTTTGTAAGGAGTACAAGCTGCGGTAACATTAGCAAAAGCTGCATCGGGCAAGGCATTTACTTTAATCGGTTTTATTAATGTATCCTTACATCCATAAGGCGATGAAGTAACCAATCGCACAAAATAAGTAGTATCTTTAGTTGGTAACGCAGTATAATTACTTGCTGGATTTATGGCCGTTGATGTTAGTCCGTTGCCAAATGCCCATTGATTTTGAACACCACCTGTTGAGGTATTAAAAAATGCTACATTACCAGTTCCGCAAATGCTATCGTTTGATGCAAAATAATTTGCAATAGGTAAATATCTGGCAATAATACTAGTGCTTACGGTATCGCCCAAACAACCGTATTGCGATTGTGTAGCCAACAAAACTTGATACACCGAATCGTTTATAGGGTATGATGAAAACACATACGAAGGATTTGTATTTGATGAAGTATCGATTGTGCCAAATTTCCAATAATATTTAGTTGCCAATTGTGAGGTGTTGGTAAACTGCACATTTAACGGACCACAACCTTCTGATTTATTTTTTGTAAAACTTGTAATAGGTTTTGGGTGTATTCTTACTGTGCTAGATATGGTATCAATGCACCCATAAACGCTGCTGGTTTGTAATTTAATTTGATATACGGTATCGGCAATAAAACCTGCCACATAAGTAGTTGAAGCATTGAGTGTATTGGCAAAATTACCATTGCCTAAGTTCCAAACATAACTCATTGCACCTGTAGCACCCGAATCGTTTGAAGTGGATGTATTGGTAAATTGCACACCCAGCGGACCACAACCTACGGTGTTGTTTTGGGTAAAGGCTGCCTTTGGTTTTGGGTAAACTTGTGTGGTTTGATACGTGGTATCTTTACAGCCAAATTGACTAGTGGCAATTAACCTAATTTGGTACGTGGTATCTTTTGTTTTTGATGCAAGGTAAGTTGTGCTTGGGCTAGCTTGGGTTGATGTTTGACCATTTCCAAAACGCCATGCAAAACTTGCAATAGTGGTATCATTTGGGGTTGATGTGTTGGTAAAACCAGTTGTTAAAGGCCCGCATCCAGTTGGGTTATTTGCTACAAATCTGGCAATGGGTAATGGATAAACCGTAACATTTCTTTTTGCAGTATCAATACAACCACTTTTGCTATATGCAGTGAGCGTAACCGGATAAATTCTGTTAACTAAGGTAACATTGTTTTCGAAAGTTTTGGTTGCATTTTTTGTGGTATCGGTTGTAGCATCACCAAAATCCCATAAATAATTTACACCACGTACGGAGGTATTATTAAACAATACTTTATAAGGTGTACAAGCGGCTGTAACATTAGCAAAAGCTGCATCGGGCAAGGCATTTACAGTTACTGGTTTTATAAAGGTATCACTACAACCATAAGGCGAAGTAGTAACCAGTTGCACCAAATAAGTAGTATCTTTAGTTGGCAAAGCAGTAAAATTACTTGCAGGGTTTATGGCTGATGAAAGTTGTCCGTTGCCAAAATTCCAGCGGTGTTGCACACCACCAAGCGAAGCATTAAAAAAAGCAATATTTCCTGTTCCGCAAATGCTATCGTTTGATGCAAAATAATTAGCAACAGGCGTATACCTTGCAATAATACTGGTGCTTACGGTATCACCCAAACAACCATATTGAGATTGTGTGGCCAACAAAACAGTGTAAACCGAATCGTAAATTGGGTATGATGAAAACACATACGAAGGATTTATTTTTGATGAGGTATCGCTCGTGCCAAATTGCCAATAGTATTTAGCGGCCAATTGTGATGTGTTGGTAAACTGCACATTTAAAGGCCCACAACCCGTGTTTTTATTATTGATAAAACTAGTAATGGGTTTTGGATGCACCCTTACTGTGCTCGATGTAGTATCAATACAACCGTGTTCGCTAGTGGCTTGTAATTTTATGTGATAAACACTATCCGTTAATAAATTTGCAACATAATTTGATGCTGTATTTTGTGTAATAGTTGAATTGCCATTGCCCAATTGCCATACAAAACTCATGATGTTTATTGAGCCTGTATCGTTTGGAATTGAGGTATTGGTAAACTGCACATTTAACGGACCACAACCAGCTAAATTATTTTGTGTAAACCTTGCTTTAGGCTTTGGGTAAACCCTTGCTGTTTGATAAGCTGTATCTCTACAACCATGCTCGCTTAAAGCTATTAACCTTACTTGGTAAACGCTATCAATTGTGTTTGATGCAAGGTAAGTTGCGCTTGGGTTTACTTGTGTTGATGTTTGGCCATTGCCTATAAGCCAAGCAAAACTCATTATGCCAATAGTACCCGTATCATTAGGAATAGATG
>JAGPCI010000079.1 GCA_018058165.1 Bacteroidia bacterium | reverse complement strand
AAAAAAACTAAAATAAGCCTTTAGTATTTTACAAGTAAATAACCTTCACGTTAATTTTCGAATCGCATTTTACATCAAAACAAGCTTTTAAAAAACTAGGTAAATTAGTAAAACCTACAGATTTAAAATTTGAAAATCCTATGCCTTCAATTGGCAAAATAAACCCTTTGTCTATTTTGCCATTTTTGTTTTCATCGTGTAAAATATTAACTGCATATTTTCCGGCAGGAAGATTTAAAAATGTTACTGTAGACGTTCCACAAATAATTTGAGCCGTTAACATTTTGTAATAGTTTTTATAATGCTCGTCAGGAATTGTTTTGTCTTTATTATACAAGGCATATTGTACCACACCTTTTGAGTTACGTAGCTCTTTTACTTCTACTGTTAACGAAAATGTTTCGGAATGGGGAGCTACAAACGAATACAACAACACCAAAAACACAACAGCCAACATGGTTAAAATTGATTTTTTCATTATTGATAATTCGTAATTTTTAATTCGTAATTCCTATTTCTTCATTCTTAACTTAATAGTATCAACTGCATAATAAACCACAGGTACTAAAAACACAGTTAATATTAAAGAAGAAAGTAGTCCGCCAATAATTACCCAAGCCAAACCATTTTTCCATTCGGCAGCTGTTCCTGTAGCCAATGCAATTGGTAACATGCCAAAAACCATTGCTAAAGTAGTCATTAATATTGGGCGCATTCTTTCTTTGCCTGCCATAATTAAAGCTTCTTTAAAATGCTTGCCTTCTGCTTTTAATTGGTTTGTAAAATCAACAATTAAAATAGCATTTTTTACCACTAATCCCATCAACATAATTAACCCCAACAACGCAAATAAACTTAAATTACTTAACGATAAATTTAATGCTAAAAATGCGCCAATTATAGCTACCGGAATAGAAAACAATACCACAAATGGATACACAAAACTATCGTAAAGTGCCACCATAATAAGGTAAATTAATAGAAACGAAATCATTAAAACAGAACCTAAAGCACCAAAACTATCATTCTGCCTTTTTATATCACTACCCCAAGTCATTTGAATACTTTTTGGCAACGGATTTTCTTTAAGAAAAGCAACCACATTATCGGCTACCGTTCCTGATGGTCGGCCCAATGCATCAGCAGTTAAAGTTACTGCCGCTTGTCGGTCTTTTCTTTCTAATAATGATGGAGAATTATCTTGCTCAACACTCGCAAATTGCGAAACCTCAACCGCCATTCCCATTGGATTAATGATGGTAAGTTGTTGCACATCTTCAAAGTTTTTACGGTTAAAATCATCTAACCAAATACGCACTGGATATTCGGTTCCATTCTCTGTTAGTGAAGCATCATCATTACCAGTAAATGCTGTACGCAAATTTATTCCCACATAAGCAGTGTTTAATCCAAGGCGTTGCATTTTATCTTTATCAGGAATAATTTTATACTCAGGACTACCAGCTTCAACTGATAAACGCACATTATCTGAACCAGGAATTTTTTCGATGATGTTTTTTAAATTATTACCTGCTTGCATTACTTCATTTATATTGCTTCCGCTTAAAGTAATTTCAATTGGTGCCGAACGAGGAATTAAACCCAGAGCCGCCATTGAATAATTTATACTCGGAAATTTAGATTTTAAATCTTCACGAAGTTTTTTCATAAACTCTTCGGTAGGTACTTTTTTTAGATTTGCGGTTTTTAATTCATCTTTTTTAATTTTTAATTGAATGGTAAATTCTGTTTTATTTGCCGAACCAACACCCAAACTTCCAATACCTGTGCTTGGGCCACCAACATTACTAAATACCGTTTTAACCTCGGGTTGTTGTAAGATGTAAGTTTCTATTTTTTGAGCAATTAAATTATTTTGTTGTATTGAAGTTGATTTATCAAACTCTAATGCCATTTTAAATTTGCCTTGATCACCTGTTGATATTAACTCTTTACCAATAATACCCTGTTTCATAATACCTAATGTAAATACAAATAACAACAGCACAAACCCTATAAAAATTAATTTATGATTTAAAACCCACGTTAATTGTTTGCCATACCAATTTGTAAACTTTTGTAATTGGTGCTCGAACCCAAGTAAAAAACGGTTGAAAAAATTTGTTGGTTGTAAATCTTCTTTCTTGCCAATGCGCGATGCCAACCAAGGTGTAAGTGTAAAACCAACCAACAAACTAGTTAGGGTTGATGTGATAACAACTACCGAAAATTGTTTGAGCATATCTGCAACAAAAACTTGTAAAAAAAGTATGGGTAAAAATACCACCACATCCACCAAGGTAATTGACAAAGCAGCAAATCCAATTTCCATACGGCCATCCATTGCTGCTAAACGTTTTTCTTTGCCCTTATCTAAATGTTTCTGAATGTTTTCTAAAACCACCACAGCATCATCAACCAAAATACCAATAATTAAAGACATGGCGAGCAAAGTCATTAGATTAAGTGTGTAACCCAACAGCCACATTACAGCAAATGCAGTAACCAAAGAAGTAGGAATAGCTACAATTACAATAATAGAATTTCTAAAACTTCGAAGGAATAAAAGCATCACCAACGAAACCAAAATAACGGCTAAGATTAAATCAAAAACCACAGAATCTACAGCGGCAATGGTATTATCTGTACTATCATCGGCAATAATAAATTGCACGCCCAAATTGGCATGTTGTGCTTCAATGGCTTTAAGTTTTGCCCTTACCAAAGTTGATACATCAACTGCATTAGCATCTCCTTGTTTTTTTAACAACAATCCAACTCCATTTTTGCCATTATAACGACTAATAGATGTTGTTTCTTTTACACCATCAACAACACTTGCTACATCTTTTACATACACCGGGCTGCCAGGAAAAGGCATGGCAATTTGAACATTATTAATGTCTGTTAAGTTTTCAAACTTTCCTGTTAATCGTACCGAATTACTTTCTTTATCTGTTTGAACTTTACCAGCAGGTAAATCTAAGCCAGAACGATTAATGGCTTCAACAACTTGCAACAAAGAAATTTTATACAATTTAAGTTTATCTTGATTTACTTTTACTTGTATTTCTCTTTCTTCGCCACCCAAAATTGTGATTTCTGCAACACCTTTTATTTGCTGTATTTGGGGCAAATAATCATCCTTCATTTTTTGATAAAACTCGGTTGCAGGCATATTGCTTGATGCGCTGATTGACATAATGGGTAAATCGTTTGGAGAAACTTTACTCATTACCGGACTTAAAATATCTTGTGGTAAATCCTTACGAATATTATCGATGTAACGTTGCGCATCTTGCATCGTTTTATCTAAATTGGTTCCGTATTTTAGGTTAGCAATAATTACCGAAGCATTTGGCAACGATTTTGTAACCAAATAATCAACACCTTCTAGGTTTGATAAGGCATCTTCAATTTTTCTTGAAACTGATGTTTCCACTTCATTTGGTTCGGCACCAGGATATACTGTTTTAATTACAACCACTGGCTGATTAAAATCGGGCATTAACTCGTAACTTAAGTTTTTAAACCCGATTACACCCAACAGCGTAAACACGCTAAAAAGCACAATAATTAATGAAGGTCGTTTTATAGATATTTCTGTGATATTCATGATCAATTAAGAATTAAAAATTACGAATTACGGTTTTTGATGGTGATTTGAATTTTACCTAATATTTTGCAAATTTCCTCTGCATCAATAAATAGGCTTTGATACTCACTGTCGGTTATATAACCAGTAGCCGCAAGCAATTTCAACCAATAAATACTTTCTCTTGCTTCTTTGTATGATACACCCAACTTGTTTAAAAAGTCTTTATCAGAAACTCCACCAATTGCTTCTTCAATATTAGCACCTATTGAAGTTCCGCAGCGAAGTAGTTGTTTTGATAAAACAAATTCCTTCTTGTCTGTTGTTAAATATTTATAAAGATTTACAATTCTTATTGCAAATTCAAATGATTTATTTTGAATAATATTATTAGTTTTCATACTCGTTATTCCTAATTGAATTCCTACTTCGCCTTAATTCGTAATTCGTGATTTTTAATTCGTAATTAAAACATTCGCTCCATCAAACAGATTTATAAATCCATTTGTAACAATTACATCGCCCACATTTAGTCCATTAGAAATAACTGCATTGTTTTGTATTTTTTTAGCAACCGTTATGTTTTGCAAAACAGCTTTGTTATTTTTTACCACATACACTTGGGCCTGATTACCAGTATTAATTATAGCAGAAGCAGGAATAACAATTCCTTTTACTTGCGATTTACTTGTTAAGTTTACTTTACCAAACATGCCCGATTTTACTTTTAAATCAGTTGTATTATTTACTGCAAACTGAATGGGGAAACTGCTTCCCATGTTGGCTTTACTGCCTATCATTAAAGTTTTTCCATAAAGCGAAACATCACTATAAGCATCGGCAGTTATTGTATAGGTTTGATTTAATTTAAATTGTTTCAAATCATTTTCGGGAACATTAATAGTAAACTTTAATAGTGTAATATCTGTGATTTGAAGTAGTGGAACTCCTGGTGCTGCAAATGCACCTTCCTCGGTTAATTTAGCTGTTACTACACCATTAAAAGGGGCTTTAACACTCGTTTTATTTATTTGCTCAAGCAGGGTGGCTTTTTGCACATTTGCTGATTTTAAACCCAAAGTGGCTTTCTCTAATTGAACTCCTTGTATGGCATCGGCATTTGCTAAAATTGTATACCTATTTACATCTGCTGTTAAACCTTCAATTTGCACATCTACCGTTTGCAATTGTAATTTTAGCAACGAGTTATCAAGTTGAATAAGTGTTTGCCCTTTGCTTACTACACTTCCTATATCAACCAATACTGCATTAACCTTACCTTGGATATCTGCATTTACTTTTGTTTCTTTATTGGGTTCAAATGTACCAGCGTAAACATGTTCAGCATTTATATTTTGCAGCTCAATAGTATTGGCTTCTACATTAATTTCTTGTGTTTTATCAAACTGATAAACCTTGTTTTGAGTAATGGTTTTATTGCTTTTTAACTTTATAACCACAATGCCCACCAATACCAATGGTATCATAATGTATAAAATTCGTTTTGTGTTAATTCCTGTTTTCATAAATCGTATTTTTTATTAAAATATCGTAATGCTTAAATGTATTTACTTAATACTTAATTGTGGTTAAATTACCTGTTAGTTTTTTCATTTCTAATGTAGCTTTTAAATAATCAACCACAGCTGATAAGTAGGTTTGTTGTGCTTCGCGAAGCGCATTATCAGCAAGCAACACATCAGTTAAATTTGCTGTTCCTTGCTTTTGTTGCAAAATGGTTTGTTCATAAATTGCACGAGCTAATTTTACCTGTTCGGTTGTAGTTTCAACAGATTTTTGAGCTACATTTTTTTGAAGTTTCGAATTATTAACTTGCATTGTATTTTGCTCGTTTAATAAATTAAACTGTAATTTATTGTTTTGCAGTTCAAGCTTTTTTTGGTTGATTTTTCTATTCGTAATTGTTCCGTTAAACAATGGATAAGAAAATTGAATTCCACCAAAACCAATTGGAAAAAATTTTAAAAAATCATTAGGCTGTTTATCGTATCCAAAACCAGTTGTTCCATACATTCCAATTAGGTTAAGCGATGGTAAAAATCTTGAATAATTAAGTGTATTAAGCTCGGTAGACAACATGCGATTTTGTGTGATAACTAACCGCATATCAATAATGGCATTTGAGGTATAATCGTTTGTGTTTTGGTAATGAATATTGGGGTCAATTTGCACAACTTGCTCGGCTAAAACACCCATTGCAAACTTTAACCCATATAATACTTGCTGGTATTTGCTGTTTATGTTTTCTTGTTGTGTAGTAAGTTGTGCAACTTGTAATTTTACCTTACTTACATCTGTTCCCTTTGCAAGCAATTGTGCATTAAGTAACTCCATGTTTTTTAACAACTTTTGTGCATTAATAAGGTTGCTATCAATAAAAGCTAATTGATGATGTAAAATTTGCGCATTGTAATATAAGTTAGCTATTTCAAAATAAATTTGCTCCTCTGTTTTTTTGTATTGCAATGCTGTTAGCTCGGCCGCAACCTTAGTAATTTTTATTGCACCATACACTTGCGGATTATACAAAGGCATTACCAATTGCAGGTTTGCATTGATATTATGCGGCACACCAAACTGTGCTTCCTTAAATTGCCCCTCGGGTGCCATCGGGTTAAATGTTGATAGCGGCATTAACTGATAAGGCAAATTGGTAAAATACTTATAATCGGCATTGGCTGTAATTTTAGGAATTAAATTAGCTTGTGCCTCTTTTGTTTTTTGATTGCTAATTGCAATATTATTTCTGTTTATCTGTAGGTTTTTATTATAAACCTGTGCCGTGTCTATACACTGTTGCAACGACCATACTTGCGCATAACTGTTATTGTATGCCAACAACAGCAATGCTATAACAAGTAGGTGTTTGTAAACGCTAACTAACTTCATTTGATAAATTTTTTTATTGATTATTTATTCTATCCTTTTGTACTGCCATGTCCACCGGCAACAATTCCCATAATTTTAAGGCTTAAATAAACATATTTAAAAAGTTGAAACAATGGATTAAACATAAACCATCGCTGCGATTTTGAAATTTTTTGTATCATATTATGTAAAATTTAATTATTCAGGAATCAACCACCAAAACGGTTTCATTTTAGCTTTATAAATAAATGCATAATGCAACGTAAGTTTTAGCCAATGCCCTGCTAAACCAATATCTCCAAATGTTTTAGACTGCTCTCTTCCTTGGCTTGAAGGATATTTTATATAATCTGGTACAATAGGAAAAGTAGTGATACTTATGCCACTTCCTTTTAACATGCCATATCCAGCAGAAGCAATACAAGCGGCACCCATATTGCCCATAGAACCTTTATGATTTAATGATGGCGAGCCATTCTTTATGGTATCAATAATATTATCGGCCACAAGCTTTGCTGTGATACCCGAAGGCATTCCGGTACGAGGTGGTGCTGGGAATATTTCAGTACCATTTGTACTTTTTCTAGGTTTAGAAATAGAATGAGGTGGCGCAAAAGCTATTCCAGGAGCAAAGATATTTGCATAACTAGGGTTTTGATAAGTTTCTGGCCAATCTTGCACCGACCAATTTTCGTATGGTTTTGGGCTATAATCGGCATCAACAATCATAAATCCTTTAAACAATTTTTCGGTAATGTCTTCATTTGTTTTGTTAAATGCTTTAAAGCCATGACCCGAAAATGCAGGTATCAACATCGCAAAATCAAACAACTCGGTTTTATATTCGCCTTTAAGGTTTTCATACCAAACTTTACCTTCTTCAATTTTATTTACACCAGCTCCTAAAATCCAATTTATTCCTCTATCAGCAAACACCATTTCCACCATTTGGCTTGATGTCATTGTTTTATTGCCATACAAAAGCAACATCCCATCCATACCAAAATCACCTAAACTATACTCGTTAGATATCCAAGTTAAGGCCACCTTATCTCTAACTCCATGACGAACTAATTCACTTTCTACATTAAGTATATATTCGAAAGCTGCACCTTGACAAGTAGCTTTAGGATGACCAGTACCAATAAGTATTTTTGCACTTTGCCCGGTTAATTTTATATTGTTAATTAGTTTTTTCAATCCATCCCAAGCATGTTCTGCATGGTCGTAAGTGCATACAGAATGAACTTTATTAGTGCCAGGCTGCATGCCTTCTGTTAGGTTAAAAGCTAACTTAGGACCAGTTGCATTAATCAAAAAATCGTAAGTAACTTTTTCTTGTGTTTGTTTCTTATCACCAAAAACATACTCTACCAAAACATAAGGTTTGGGTTCTGTTTGATCACCTTCGGGATAAAACGAAACCACCTTTGCTTGCTTGTAACCAATTCCTTTACGTTTGTACAAAGGCGCTAACGGAAAAATAATACTTTTAGCTTTCATTCGGCCAGTACCTACCCAAATATTAGATGGCACCCATTGATAATTACTGTTAGGTGATACCACTAATACTTCGTGTTCTTTGGATAATTTTCTCCTAAGGTGAGCGGCTGCGGTATGTCCTGCAATGCCTGCACCTAATATTACTATTTTAGCCATACTAATTTTGTAATAATTGGTTGAATAAATATTGTTTAAAATGATTGAACAACTAGCTTATTTTACAAGTTAAATTAACCTTGGTTTTTATTGAATTAGAAATTAAACAATTCTCTTCAGATTTATGTAAGATGCGTTCTGCCCTTTCGGCTTTGCTTATATCATTAATTTTAAGTGTGGCATTAAGGTTAATTTCTGTCATTAAAAACTTGCCGTCTACTTTATCTAAAATACCCTCGGCATTGCAATCAAAATTTTCGAAATCTAATTTTGAGTATTCTGCAATTGCTAAAAAGGTTGTCATAAAACAGCTTAATACAGCAGCAGTAAATAAATGCTCGGGCGACCAAATTCCAGGAACACCTTTGTCAAATTCTGGTGGAGTGGCAACATCAATTTTTGTAGTTAATACATCAGATGAAATAATGCCTTGTCTTCCTGCTTTCCAATTTAATGCAACTTGATAACTATGCTTGTCCATAAAAAACACCTTTTAAATATTGTTTAAAACCTCATTTAATTTTTCTTGAACCTCATTAGCCGCCTGTGCTAACAAATCATTTCCAACTGCACTCATGGCAATTGCAGGTGCTATCATAGCCACTTCTACATCTCCATTACCCAATTCTCTAATGGTAACATTGCAAGGTAACATGGTAGCAATAGTTGGTTCAATGCTCAACACTTTATCAGCGTAAACAGGATTACACGCCCCTAAAATTACATGCGGCAAATAATCTTTATCTAGCTTTTTTTTCATGGTTGCTTGCAAATCAATTTCGGTAAGCACTCCAAAACCTTGTTTCTTTAATTCTTCTTCTACCTTTGGTTTAATAGCAACCAATGTAGTTCCAACTATTGTTTTTGAGTTATAATATTTCATCACTTTATCATTTTATTTTTTATTCATTTCAACAACAAAAATTCCCCTTATTTCATTATCTAAATAACCAATTGCTTGATCAGTTGGATATAACTTTTTAATTTTTTTGAGTGTTGCCGTATTAATATCTACATCTGGTTTACCATGGCATTGCAAACACATTTGATTGGTGATAATTGGATAATAACCTACCATTTTTCCATCAATTTCGGTAACTATAGGTGGTTGCTGTTCACCATTTGCTTTGGCTTGTTTCCATTTTTGTATGTAGGCAAACTCGGCTTCATTAGCAGTGTTATTTTGATTTCTCGGCTTGTCGCTAACTCGTTTTATTTTTGCATCTAGCACCATCGACATG
>JAGPCI010000004.1 GCA_018058165.1 Bacteroidia bacterium | reverse complement strand
ACTTAATATTACTTTAAGCCGTACTATAATTACATCATTAACAGTATTTTTAGTAGCAATGGTATTGTTTGTATTTGGTGGCGAAGTAATTAAAGGATTTACATTTGCTTTAATAATCGGTATCTTATTTGGTACATACTCATCAGTGGCAATTGCAACACCTATTGTTATTGATTTTGATAAAAAGAAAAAAGCAGAATAAGCTAATTTCAGTTATATAAAAAAAGCCTCGCAACTTGTTGCGAGGCTTTTTTTTGTTCAATAAGTTATACATACCATGTTAGCTGCGCATAACTATCCCCTTTCTAAAACAAATAATAATTTAAAATTTGTGGCTTAATAAATAATGCGCTTAGTATGAAAAAAATTATAATTACAACATTAGCAATAACGGCAATCTTGTTCTGCAATAATGTGTTCGGACAAATTGATAATCCAAAATCAATTTATGATGACCCACAAACATTTAAGGAAAAATCGTATAATTTTTTCACGTCAAAACGTTTAAAAAAATCGTTAAACCAACGCGATTCATTAAATGATTTAACCGTTGCATTCAATAAAGATACAACACAAAGAGGTGTTGAGTATCGTTACTTAGACTCACTTTATAAAGCACTTACCGCTAAGTATAACGATTGCACAGAAAAAAACAATGATTTAAAAGCACAGTATGCTGAGCTGAATGCAAAGTATAACGACTTAATGAAACGTAGCTTAAATGATGCCGAACGTTTTAGCAATGCATTAAAAATAAAAGCCGAAGAACTTGAGGCACGCGAAAAAAGATTAGCCGAATTACAAGGTATAATCAACAAACAAGATTCGTTATTAAACGCATTAAACAATACCGTAAAACGTGCATTATTGGCATTTAAATCTGATGAAATAAGTGTTGAAATGAAAAACGGAAAAGTTTATGTTTCATTAAGCGATAAATTATTGTTTAAATCGGGCAGCGCTGCAATTGAAGACAAAGGTTTAGATGCAATTAAAACTTTAGCAGATGTGTTAAACAAAAATGTTGATATTGATGTGTTAATTGAAGGTCATACAGATAACATTCCAATTAAAACAGCTAAGTACGAAGACAATTGGTCGTTAAGTGCTGATAGGGCTTTAAGTATTGTGCGGTTGTTAAGTAACGAACATCATGTAAACCCTAAACGCCTAGAAGCTGCTGGAAGGGCCGAGTTTTATCCTAAAGCAAGCAACGAAACCGCTGAAGGCCGCGCTAAAAATCGTAGAACAGAAATTATATTATCACCAAAATTGGATGAATTATATAAATTAATAGAAAAAAACAGAAGGTAGTTAACAGAAAATATTACCTCTTAAAAGCCGCAATAAACTAAAGTTTATTGCGGCTTTTAATTTAAAACACCTTATAAAAACTACTCAATTACCACTAATGTAAAGTGCGGCTATTAACTTTTATATACGGTTTAATTGGCCTATTTTTGGCGCATGAATTCGGTAAAAACAGATCACAACCCACAGTATTTTATAGATTTAGAAGACCAATATGGTGCCCACAATTATCATCCATTACCTGTAGTTATTAATAAAGGTGAAGGTATTTTCATGTATGATGTAGAAGGCAAAAAATATTTCGATTTTTTATCCGCTTATAGTGCCGTTAATCAAGGTCACTGTCATCCGCGCATCATAAAAGCATTAACAAACCAAGCACAAAAATTAACTTTAACCAGTCGTGCATTTCATAATAATTTATTAGGCGAATACGAAAAATACATCACCAACCTATTTGGATACGATAAAGTGTTACCCATGAATACTGGGGTTGAAGGTGGCGAAACTGCCATAAAATTGGCTAGAAGATGGGGCTACACAGTAAAAGGTATTGCCGAAAATCAGGCACATATTTTGTTTGTTGAAGGTAATTTTTGGGGCCGTACTATGTCTGCAATTTCATCGAGCACCGATCCAAGTAGTTATTTAAATTTTGGCCCTTTTATGCCTGGTTTTAGTATAATTCCATACAATGATTTAACTGCATTAGAAATGGCATTTAAAGCAAATCCAAATATTGCAGCTTTTATGTTTGAACCCATACAAGGCGAAGCAGGTGTAGTTGTTCCACATGAAGGATATATTGCCGGTGTAAGAAAATTATGTACACAATATAATGTGTTAATGATTGCTGATGAAGTGCAAACAGGATTGTGCCGCACAGGTAAAATGCTTGCTTGCGATTATTACGAAGTAAAACCCGATTTAGTAATATTAGGTAAAGCATTATCAGGTGGCGTTTTGCCCATTTCGGCAGTTTTGGCAAACGATGAAGTAATGCTAACCATAAAACCAGGTGAGCACGGTAGCACTTATGGAGGCAATCCACTAGCAAGTGCAGTAGCCATGGAAGCTTTAAAAGTTTTGGTTGACGAAAATTTAGCGGATAATGCCTACAAAATGGGTGAGTTATTTCGCAATAGAATGATACAACTTCAAACCAAAACTAATTTGATTGAATTGGTACGCGGTAAAGGACTTTTAAATGCCATTATTATTAAACCTTATGGCGAAAATAAAACGGCTTATGATGTATGTTTGGCTATGAAAGAAAAAGGATTATTAGCCAAACAAACACATGGTGATATTATTAGATTTGCACCTCCACTTACCATTACTGAGGCAGAGTTAAATGAGGCTTGCGACATTATAGAAAATACCATTTTAGGCTTAGTATAATTAGTTAATTTACATGCATCATCATATAAACCCTCAGCTTACTTTAGCTGAAGTAGCGTTAATTATTAAAACAAAAAAACAACTTGTTTTATCAAACCAAGCCGAACAAAAAATTACAGCTTGTAGGGAATATTTAAATGAAAAAATGAGTAAAAAAGATGCTGTTTTTTATGGCATCAATACTGGTTTTGGCTCTTTGTGCAATACACAAATTTCTGATACAGATTTAACTCAATTACAACAAAATCTATTGTTATCTCATGCTTGTGGCACTGGAGATTTTGTGCCACCAGAAGTAGTTAAACTAATGCTGTTATTAAAAATACAATCGCTTAGTTATGGCCATAGTGGTGTGCAATTATTAACTGTTAACAGGTTAATTTACTTTTTTAACAACGATATTTTACCCGTAGTTTACCAGCAAGGCTCGTTAGGCGCTAGTGGCGATTTAGCTCCACTTGCACATTTATCGTTGCCCTTAATAGGGCTTGGTGAAGTATGGAAAAACACAAATGGCGATTGGCATAAAGTACCAAGTATTAATGTTTTAAATGAGCATAAAATTGAACCAATTTCGCTTCAATCAAAAGAAGGTTTAGCGCTTATAAATGGAACACAATTTATGTTAGCTTATGGTGTACATAATGTATTAACAGCACAACATTTATACAAATATGCCAACCAGATAGCGGCTGTTAGTATTGATGCATTTGATGCGAAATTAGAGCCATTTACCGAGCAACTACATCAAATACGTGCACATAAAGGGCAATTAGAAACAGCAAAACAAATTAGAGATTTATTGGCTGATAGTGAAATAATAAAGCAGCAAAAAACACAGGTGCAGGATCCATATTCTTTCCGTTGCATTCCACAAGTGCACGGTGCAAGCTATGATACTATAGAATACGCAGCATCTGTTATAGAAACTGAGATGAATTCGGTTACTGATAATCCAAACATTTTTGTGGATGAGGATTTGATTTTATCAGGTGGAAATTTCCATGGCCAACCACTTGCTTTGGCATTGGATTTTTTAGCGATTGCTGTTGCTGAATTGGGCAGTATTAGTGAGCGAAGAACATTTCAATTAATAGCAGGTTTAAGAAATTTACCAGCATTTTTAACACCAAACCCAGGTTTAAACTCTGGCTTTATGATACCACAATATACCGCTGCAAGTATTGTTAGCCAAAGCAAACAATTATGTACGCCTGCTAGTGTAGATAGTATTGTAAGTAGCAATGGGCAAGAAGACCATGTAAGTATGGGCGCAAATGCTGCTACAAAATGCTATAAGGTAGTTGAAAACACACAACGTGTGTTAGCTATAGAATTATTAAATGCAGCTCAAGCATTAGAATTTCGTAACCCAGCAAAATCATCAACTTTTGTAGAAAATTTTGTAGCAGAATTCCGTAAAATAGTGTCGTTTAATAAAGTAGATAGAGCATTGTACATAGATATAGAAGCTTCGATAAATTTTATTAAAACTAATTAAAAAATATTGAGAGGGTTTAAACACAAATGGATTGTATTTATAGCACTGCTAATTGGTATATTAAATACCAATACAAGCATAGCATGCAATCAAATTAATAAAGCGAATGAACTAAAATATTCAGCAAAGGTAGAAACAAATTTTAGTACTGCTTTAAGGTTTGATATTGGCTCAATTAATACTGTAATAACAAGTATTAAAAACAGCATCTTTCCAATTCATAAACTAAATTTAAAGTACCATTTCTCAAAAAAATATAAGTGCCTTGTGCGTTTATTTTTAATGGGCGATATGCAAATATACTCAGCGTTATATTTATTAAATAACGTATTAAGAATATAAGACAAGACTTACAAAACTAGCTATCAACAAAACTAACGTAAGTTCAATTTATAATTCCTTAATTTTATGAGTAATCAAGATAAATCACAGGAACGTGGTAACCTAATTGTAGGCCTCGTTTTTGCAACAATAATCATTATTGGAATAGTTGTAAACTATTTTACAAAATAATAACAACAAGGCCAATTGCGTAAAACCAATTGGCCTAAATTTTTTTAGTTTTATCAAACCAAAATTTAAGAAAACAAATTTAAGAAATGCGATGATAAGTCGCACACATTCGGGCTTTGTGGTTTACTGTGTTTATGTTACTTTTGCGCAAAGATAAAATTATGCTAAGATCAATGACCGGCTACGGTCAGGCAGAGGTAGACACAGAACGTTTTACCATAAAAGCCGAAATTAAATCGTTAAATAATAAATTTTTAGAAATAAACTTACGTATGCCAAAAGTTTGGCAAAGTAAAGATCACGAGGTAAGAAAAGAACTTACTAAATTGGTTGAACGCGGAAGTGCCCAAATAAATTTAAACGTTCAATTTAAACGTGCTGAAGACAAAGTGATGCCAATTAACAAAGATGTGGCGGCATATTATTTAGGCGAATTAACTCAGGTTTGTAACAGTGCTGGCTTAAATCCAGATTTGTTATCATCTACACTTTTGCAAATGCCAAATTTGTTTCAACCAATTGAGGATGAAAACAACGAAGAAGATTTAAAAACTTTGATGCATGCTGTTAATTTAGCATTTACCGAGTTTGAAAAATTTAGGCAAAAAGAAGGCGATATGTTGGCTCACGAATTAAGCCGAATGACCCAAGCAATAATGCATCTTGTTGGTGAAGTTGAAGCTTTAGAAACAGAAAGAATGCAAACAATTAGGGGCCGTATTGAGGGGGAATTGGCTCAACTAAAAGAAGAAAACTGGGACAAAAACAGGTTTGAACAAGAGTTGATTTATTACATAGAAAAACTTGACATAAGTGAAGAAAAAACTAGGCTAATACAGCATTGCAGCTACTTTTTAGAAACAATGAAAACTAAATCGGCTGGTAAAAAACTTGGATTTATTGCACAAGAAATGGGAAGAGAAATTAACACCATTGGTAGCAAAGCTAATCATTTTAAAATTCAACAACGTGTGGTTGAAATGAAAGATGAATTAGAAAAAATTAAAGAACAAATAAATAATATTATTTAAACTAAAATATTTCACAAATAACAATTACCCAGTTATAATTTTAAATTAAACTTGATGAGTATTAACGATACTTTATTTGACGAAAACCATAGTACCAATTTTAAAAAAGTAATTATTTTTTGTGCTCCATCGGGTTCTGGTAAAACTACAATCGTAAAACATTTACTTTCTATAGATGAACGTTTGGCATTTTCGGTAAGCGCTTGTACACGTAGCAAAAGAGCAAACGAAATTGATGGCAAAGATTATTATTTTTTATCGCACCAAGAGTTTAAATCTCGCATTGATAACAATGAATTTTTAGAGCATGAAGAAGTTTATGGTGGAAACTTTTATGGCACTTTAAAATCGGAGGTTGATAGAATTTGGGGATTGGGCAAAGCAGTTATTTTTGATGTGGATGTGGAAGGCGGACTAAACATAAAAAAACACTTCGGTGAAGATGCATTAGCCGTTTTTGTTAAGCCGCCAAGCATAAATGCATTAGAGGAAAGACTAAGGTTTAGATCAACCGAAACAGAAGAAACATTGCGTATTAGAATTGATAAAGCTGTTGAAGAATTACAGTACGAAAACAAGTTTGAATATGTTTTGATAAACGAAAAGCTTTCGGAAGCATTAATAGTTGCAGAAGAATTAATAAATAAATTTTTAACCAAATAATCAACATGAAAATTGGTTTATTTTTTGGCTCGTTTAACCCAGTACACACTGGACATTTATTAATTGCAAACTACTTTGTTCAGTTCACACAGCTCGATAAAATTTGGTTTATTGTTTCCCCTCAAAATCCGTTTAAAGCAAACGGAACTTTATTAAATGAAACTGTTAGACTTGACATGTTAAAACTTGCTATTAATGGTGATGATCGTTTTAAAGCAAGCGATTTTGAGTTTAATTTACCTAGGCCTTCCTACACTGTTAATACCTTAGCAGAACTACAAAAGGCACATCCAAATTATACTTTTGTACCCATTATTGGAGGCGATAATTTGCAATCTTTTCATTTATGGAAAGATTACCAAACTATTATCAACAACCATGAGATATTTGTTTACCGCAGGGTTGGTTTTCATGAAAACCCGTTGCTGGCTAATAATGATAAAATAAAAATATTTGAAGTTCCGCTGCTTAATATTTCATCAACTTATATTAGAGAAATGTTGCAAGCAAACAAGTCGATAAAATATTTAGTACCAGATAAAGTTGCCGAATATATTATTACAAATGGCTTATACAAAAAAGCCTAAAATAAGTAGTTAGTTTAACAAATTGGTCTGATCAATATCAATAGTATCATTACTTACTTTTTGGTACCAACTGTTTGATTTAACTTTATCTTTAGGCAATTCAATGTAATAAACTTTACTGCCATCAACTGTTAACTTTTTGTTACGTAACCATGGGTTTAGTACTTTAATATCTTTATAAGTAGTTGCATTATCAAGTCCATATTTTACTAAATCTGGTATACTGCGATTTACCCTAACTTTTATAGTTTTAGCTAATGTATACTTATGACTTGCAGTAACATTAAAGCCATAACTTTGTGGTTTTTCTACAATTTGTTTAATGGCTAAAATTCTAAAAACATACCTCGATGTTTCGGTATTTAAAAACAAATCGTAATAATTACTTACACCTTGTTGTTGTAATTGCCTGCGCACGCCATCAATACCCATATTGTATGATGCGGCTACAAGTGCCCAACTATTAAATACTTTATAAGCTTCGTTAAAATACTTACAAGCAGCCTCTGTAGATTTTTCGATATGATAACGCTCATCAACTTCAGATGAAACCTCTAATCCATATCCTTTTGCAGTACCTTCTAAAAATTGCCAATAACCCGAAGCATTAGCAGGAGAAACTAAGTTTTGCAATCCGCTTTCCGCTAATACAACATATTTCATGTCATCTGGAATTTGATTTTTACGCAAAATTTCTTCCACAATTGGAAAAAATTTGTGTGCACGTTTTATCATCAATAAAGTTTGCGATTGCCAATATACGTTTGTTAAAATTTCACGGTCGTAACGCTCATGTACATCAAAATCAGAAACAGGAACTTCTTCGTTTGCAAACAATAGTTTATCAGGTGTGGCTAAAGAGTAAATCTTATAATAGGTTTCAAACTCTTTTTGAATTTTATCATCATCAGTTAATGTTGCATGGATAAAGAATACAGACAAAACTGTTATTAAAATGATACCAAAAAAATATTTCACTTTTGAACTTAACATGATACAAAGATAGATTGATAAAACGAGCGACAAAAATTAATGCAAAATTATACTTAATGATTACATACAGAAGTAATTTAAGCTAAACTATTTGTGCATATATTAGCATATTACCTAAAGTGTGATTAAAACGTTTAATTTGTGTTACCGTATCAACACTCCAACAATGAAAATACTTAAATACATAGGTTTAGGAATCTTATCACTGCTAATATTATTGCTTGTTGTAAGTTTGTTTTTACCAATTAAGGTTAGGGTTGAAAGAAGTATAACCATTAACACAGAAGCCTCGGTTCCGTTTAATTTAATTAATAACCTTGAAGCCTTTAATAGTTGGAGCCCATGGTATAATTTGGATACAACTGCATTATACAAATACAGCGATACTTTAATTGGTGAAAGTGCTTGGATTAGTTGGATTAGCAACAATAATAAAGTTGGTAAAGGAAAACTTACTATTTTAAAAAACATTACAAATGAAGTAATAACAACCAAACTTGATTTTGAAGATAGGGAATCATCGTTATCAGAATATAATTTTAGTACACAAGATAACACCACAACACTTACCTGGAGTATGGAGAGTAACTTTGGCTACAACTTAATTGGCAGGTGGTTTGGCTTATTTATGGATGATATGATTGGCGCTGATTACGAAAATGGGTTGCTTAAAATTAAGCAGATTTGCGAAACTCAACCCCTAAAAGAAAACATTGTTGGGTTTGATGTAACCTTAATAAACATGCCCGAAGAAAACTACTTGTACATCATAAACAAACACACTCCTGTAGAAGAAATTGGATTAAAAATTAGCGAAAATTTATTACGGTTAGATAAGTATTTTAAACTTAATAATATTACACCATCAACCCCACCATTTACTGCTTGGTATAGTAATACCCACTTTGTTACTGGCATGAGTTTTAGTGGCGAACCTCCGTTACTCGACAAAGGCATTAAGTTGGGTAAATTAAATGCGGGCGATGCTTATGTAGTGAGTTATTATGGTGCGTATAACAACACAAAATTGGTGCACGAAAACATGGAAAGTTACTTATTGCAAAAAGGAAAAACTTTATCAGCCCCACCGCGCGAGGTTTATGTTACCGACCCTTTAATTGAACCAGACAGTTTAAAATGGTTAACAGAAATTGTTTTTCCTGTGAATTAAAATTAATCGAAAGCACCACGTAGTTCGTTTACTTTATTTGCATCAAGCCTAATAAAAATAAACAACAAAATTGTAAAGCTTAGTAGGGATGAACCACCATAACTAAAAAATGGCAATGGAATACCAATAATAGGCATTAGGCCCAAGGTCATACCAATATTAATTAAAAAATGGAAGAATAAAATAGAGGCTACACTATAACCATAAATTCGGTTAAACTTATATCGTTGCCTTTCGGCCAAATGTACAATGCGCCACAAAAACAACATGTACAAAATAATAAAAGCTAACGACCCAACAAAGCCAAACTCTTCGCCAATGGTACAAAATATAAAGTCGGTGCTTTGTTCGGGTACAAACCTAAATTTATTTTGTGTACCTTCTAAATAACCTTTACCAAATAAGCCACCACTGCCAATGGCAATTTTACTTTGCATTACATTATAGCCAGCACCTTTTAAATCTACTTCTTTTCCTAAAAGTACATTTATACGTGATTTTTGATGAGCTTGAAGTACGTTTTCAAATACATAATCAACACTACCTACATAGGCTATCATAGCTATAGTTACTCCAATTACAATTAATATATTTTGCCTTGTTCGCCTAATTACTAGTGTAAATAAAGCTGCTATAATTGCTATTGCAATACTTAGATAAAGGGCGTGCATAACTAATGCTAACACGCTTAACAAAATAACTACAAAACCTAAAAACAATAACCAACCCGATAACCCCTCGCGGTATAGCACAAAAATAAATGAACCAAATACCAAGGCACTTCCTGTTTCGTTCTGAAAAAGAATAATAAACAAAGGTAAAAAGCTAATAATACCCGCAATTATTTGCGTTTTTTTATCACTAAATTTAACATTAAATCCGCTTAAAAACTTAGCCAAGGCAAGGGCTGCCCCAAACTTTGCAAACTCGGCAGGTTGCATTCTAAATCCAGCTATCTCTATCCACGAACTTGAGCCTTTTACCGTAGTACCTACAAGCAAAACAGCAATTAATAAAAATATAGATATGCCATAAATTGGATATGCAAAGGCGTAAAAAAACTTCTCGTCAACAAATAAAATTAATATGCCAATAAAAAACGATAAGCCAATCCATATAAGCTGTTTACCATAGTTCATATTGGTATCATAAATCATTGGATATTCTTCTCGGTAAACCGAAGCATAAATGCACAATAATCCCCCAATCACAAATACAAAATACAGTACTAGTGTAAGCCAATCAATGCTAGCGGGTTTTGGTTGTTGCTGCTGTATCATTTTTGTGTACTAAATTTCCTTTAAGCATTCGCTCTAAAATATACTTTCGTGTATCATGCTTACCTGTTAAATATTGCTCAATCATTAAACTAGCAATAGGTGCAGCCCAAGTTGCACCAAATCCTGCATTTTCAACAAATACAGCTATAGCAATTTTAGGATTATCTTTTGGTGCAAAAGCAAAAAACACCGAGTGATCTTTACCATGGGGATTTTGTGCTGTACCAGTTTTTCCGCAAATTTCAATTCCAGGAATTCGAGCAATTCTGCCAGTACCACGTTCAATTACATCAAACATTCCATTAATTACCACACCATAATAAGGCGTATCAACACTGGCCCAATGCTTTTTATTATAATCTGGGTTAGGGTTGGGTTTACCATCAATTTGTTTTACAACATGTGGTGTAACATAATAACCACGATTAGCAACAATAGCCGTAGCATTTGCCATTTGAAGTGGTGTAATACCCAACTCACCTTGCCCAATAGCTAAAGATATTGTTGTTGATGATTTCCATCTATATCTACCATAAATTTTATCATAGTATGTAGAAGGTGGTAAAAACCCTTTTCCTTCGCCATACAAAT
This sequence comes from Bacteroidia bacterium, assembly GCA_018058165.1. Taxonomy (GTDB): domain Bacteria; phylum Bacteroidota; class Bacteroidia; order UKL13-3; family UKL13-3; genus UBA6183. Next base: position 21,243 of record JAGPCI010000004.1, on the reverse strand, counting down.
CAACGCCTAACTTTTTGCCTATACCAAAACTGCTCATGTGGTCGTACCACTTTTTATAAGCTGTTTCGGAGTTTGGATACATTAAATTATCAATTAAACTTCGGTATACATGGCAAAAATATGCATTACAAGATACTGCTACTGCTCCTTGCAAATTTAATGGAGAACCGTGCGGGTGACACCCAACAGTTAAACCACCCATGTGGTAACCTCCATTACAACCATACATTGTGTTGGGTGTAAGCACCCCTTCTTGTTGCCCCACTAAACTCATTAATACTTTAAAAATAGAACCTGGAGGATAAGGGGCCGATAGTGGACGATTGAACAATGGTTTAGCGGGGTCTTGTAACAACCTCATGTAATTATTACCTCGCTGCCTGCCCACAAATAAATTTGGATCGTAAGTAGGCATACTTACCAATGATAAAATTTCGCCAGTTGCAGGTTCAATAGCTACTACACTACCAATTTTATTGGTTAATAATTGCTCACCCAATTCCTGTAATTTTTGATCGATGCTTAATGTTATATTTTGCCCTGCTAAAGCAGAGGTATCAAACATCCCATCTTTATATCGGCCTTGTGTACGGTTTTTACTATCAACTAAAACATAACGTACACCTTTTCTTCCACGTAAAATTTCTTCGTAACTTCTTTCAACTCCACTAATTCCTTTAAAATCTCCCATGCGATAATAGCCATTGCTATTTTCAATATCCTTATCAGTAACCTCACCAATATAACCCATAATATGGGCGGCATTGCTATGTTGATATTTACGATCGGTTCTTACCTCAACATAAAAGCCAGGAAAATCGAATAACTTTTCTTGAAAGGCTGCATAAATAGGGATGGTTAATTGTTTTTCGAAAACCGAAGGACGATAGGTTGCGTATCCTTTACTGCGTTTCATTTTTTCGAAACGTTGGATATAATCTGCTTTTTCAATTCCTAAAACTCTGCAAAACTCGTTTGTATCTAGTCCTTTTGTTTGTTCAGGAATTACAATTAAATCGTATATAGCATCATTGTAAACCAACAGTTCGCCTGTCCTATCATACACTAAACCTCTGGCAGGATAGATGGTTTGCTCCTGCAATACATTTTCTTGTGCCGAGCGAAGGTAGCTATCATCTAACAATTGCATAACAGCTAAACGTATAATGTAAACTATTGCAACCGAAAAGAAAATAACCAATAAAACGCGTTGTTTTGAGGTGCTATCCATTACTTATTTTGGTGTTGTAAAATAACATTTGTCCAACAACAATCATCAACACAGTTACCAACGTGCTTAATATTATGCGCAACAAGGTGCTAAAAAATTCTTGGAAACCGTAAATCTCAAGAAAAAACAAAAAAGTATGGTGTGCAACTGTCATTATAAAACAATACACAATAAACCATACCACGCCTTTTTTACTCATTGAAGGGCGAATGTGATTTTCTAAATCTTCTTTAGTGGTTGCAAATCTTAGGTAATGCACCCTAACATAAGCCAATAAAACAGTAGCGGCAATATGTAACCCAGGAGTGCTACTAAAAGTATCCATTACTGCCCCACACAAAAAAGCTAAAAATAGTGCCTGCCAAGGTTTAATAGTAACTGGTAGTAATAAAATAAAATTAATATAAATATATGGGTTGATGTGGCTGCTTAACTCAATGTTATCAACCACAAGAATTTGAACCAATATAATACCGGCAAATTTTAATAGATATGTAAAAAAATCTAAAATCACTTTTTATCTTTTGGTAAAGTTTGTTCTAGGCTTTGTTGTTCGTTTTTTAACAAATTACTAATAATATACACTGTTGATACAGTACTAAAATCAGTAAATAATTCAACTTCGAGTGCATGAAAATTATCTCCTGCATCTAAAGTTTGATTAGATATTTTTCCTATTGGAATTCCTTCTGGAAAAATAGTAGAAAAATTACTTGTAATTACCATGTCGCCAATTTTTATAGGCACATGTTTATTTACATCAAGCAATCTAGATTTTTTTGGATTTTTACCATCCCAAACTAACGAACCAAAAGCACCTGTTTTTTGCAGCTTTGCACTTATCTTACAATTGCTATTTAACAATGATAATACGGTACAATAATGTTCACTTACATTCATTACAATACCTACAATTCCATTTTCGCTAATTACACCCATTTCGCGCTTAATACCATGTAAGCTACCTCTATTTAGGGTGATGTAATTGTTGCGTTTGGTTACTGAATTATTTACAACTTGTGCTGCTGTGTACTGGTATTGTTGCTTATAAACAGTATCATTAATGCTATTGATACTTATATTGTTTTGGTAATACGAAATTATTTGTTGAGAACGTAAACGTGCGTTTTCTAGTTGTAAACTATCGTTAACCCTTCGTAAATTAAAATATTCTTGTGTGTTGCTAACTCCGTTATAAAAGTTACTTGCTATACCATTTGTGTAGTTTAAAAAACTAGCTTTCTGATAATTATTAAACCTATAAATAATTACAAATGCGCCAATCTCCATTACGAAGAATATAAAAAATACGTGGTATTTATATATAAAAAATATGAGGTTGCGCATCTATTTAAAAATTCGAATTAAGAATATCAAAACACTAAATAAGTAAAGCCATTTCAACACTCGGATTTCGTAATTTCTTAGGTCATTAAAAATTTAAAATTCTTTAAATTTTTAAGTGCCATACCAGTTCCACGCACTACTGCACGTAATGGATCTTCAGCCACATGTACTGGCAATTTTGTTTTTGCCGCTATACGCACATCTAACCCACGAAGTAAGGCACCGCCACCTGTTAAATACAAACCTGTTGAGTAAATATCAGCAGAAAGTTCAGGTGGAGTTAATTCTAACGCACGCAAAACAGCTTCTTCTATTTTAGAAATTGATTTATCTAAGGCAGCAGCAATTTCGCTATAAGTTACGGTAATTTGTTTAGGAATACCTGTCATTAAATCGCGACCATTAACTGCAAAATCTGGTGGTGGATTTTCTAACTCTGTTAAAGCAGCACCAACTTCAATTTTAATTCTTTCGGCAGTACGTTCGCCCACAAGTAGGTTATGTTGTCTGCGCATATAATCTAAAATGTCATCAGTAAACTCATCACCTGCCACACGAATGGATTGATCGCAAACAATACCTGCCAATGCAATTACAGCAATCTCGGTAGTACCTCCACCAATATCAATAATCATATTACCCATTGGTTCAAACACATCAATACCAATACCAATTGCAGCCGACATAGGTTCATGAATTAAATATACCTCTTTGGCTCCAGCACGTTCAGCGCTATCACGCACTGCTCGTTTTTCAACCTCGGTAATACCTGATGGTATACAAATTACCATGCGTTGTTGAGGTTTAATAATTTTGCTGGTTTGTGGTATCATCTGAATCATACCCCTAATCATGTGCTCTGCAGCCTGAAAATCAGCAATTACTCCATCTTTTAATGGGCGTATTGTTTTAATATCTTCGTGTGCTTTACCATGCATTTGTTGTGCTTGGCTACCCACGGCAATTACATTACCTGTCTTACGGTTTATAGCAATTATTGAAGGCTCGTCTACTACCACCTGATCTTTATGAATAATCAGTGTGTTTGCAGTGCCTAAGTCAATTGCTAAATCTTGCGTCAAGAAGCTAAAAACTCCCATATTATAGTTCTAATTCGTTAAGTGCGATTAATAGCGTGCAATATAAAAATATATTTAGCAAATATGGTGGCATGTTATCCACTATTTTAACAGATTTATTTTGCGCGCAAATGTGTGTTTAGGTTGAGTAACCTTATATTAATGTTTAAAATGCCTAATTCCTGTAAAATACATAGCCATGTTATTGGCATTACAATAGTTAACACTCAACTCGTCTTTTATTGATCCGCCTGGTTGAATTACTGCATCAATTCCTTCTAAACCAGCAATCTCTACACAATCTGGAAAAGGAAAAAAAGCATCACTAGCCATAACAGCGCCATTAAGTTCAAAACCAAACTCTTTAGCCTTGTTTATTGCACCTTTTAATGCATCTATTCTAGATGTTTGGCCACATCCAATACCAATTAATTGTTTGTTTTTTGCTAAAACAATGGTGTTGCTTTTGGTATGTTTTACAATAATATCAGCAAACAGCATATCGGTAATTTGGTTTTCTGCTGCAGCTTTAGTGGTAACTAATTTAAGGTCGGTTGATTTTAAAATAACCAAATCTTTATCTTGTTCTAACACGCCATTCAATATGCTTCTAAACTGCTTGCCTGCTGGTATTTTACCGTTTTGTACTAATAAAATCCTGTTCTTTTTACTTTGTAAAATTTCTAATGCTTTGCCTTCAAATGCAGGAGCAATTAGCACTTCCATAAAAAGTTTGTCAATTTGTAATGCCGTTGCTTCATCAATTGGCTTGTTTGATGCAATAATACCACCAAATGCGGATGTTGGATCGGCAGCTAATGCATCAGTATATGCTTGTAAAATTGTAGCACGTGTTGCCAATCCACATGGGTTATTATGTTTGATAATGGCAATTGTTGGCTCGCTAAAATCGTTTATTAAACTCAATGCTGCATCAACATCTAATAGGTTATTGTATGATAATTCTTTGCCATGCAATTGGGTAAACAATTCATTTAAATTGCCATAATAAAGGCCCTTCTGATGAGGATTTTCGCCATATCGCAAGGTTTTTGCAGGGGCTACACTTGCTTTAAATCCGGTAGTGGTTTCTTTATCAAAATAATTAAATATTAAACCATCGTAATGAGATGTGGTATGAAATGATTTTGTAGCATAATGCCTGCGTTGTTCAATTGTAGTTGTGCCATTTTGCAAAGCCAACGTATCAGCCACCGAAGCAAAATCTGCTTTATCGCAAACAATTAGCACATCATTAAAATTTTTGGCTGCTGCGCGTATTAATGAAACACCACCAATATCAATTTTTTCAATTATTTTACTCTCGTCAGTAGTAGATTTTACGGTTTCTTCAAATGGATATAAATCTACCACCACAATATCAAAAAACGGAATTTCAAAATCTACCACTTCTTTTTGATCTTGTTCATTACTTCTGCGAGCTAAAATACCACCAAATACTTTTGGATGTAAGGTTTTAACCCTTCCGCCCAAAATACTTGGGTAGCTGGTTAAGTCTTCTACTCGGTTAACTTTAATTCCTAAATTTTCAATAAACTCTTGTGTACCACCTGTTGAATAAATATTAACTCCCAAATTATTTAAGGTTTTAGCTAAAACGTCTAAACCATCTTTGTAAAAAACTGAGATTAAAGCATTGGTAATTTTGCGCGATTCTTGCATACGTGTAACGAATTATTTTAAGAGCCGCAAAAGTAAGCTAAGATATTGGGATTTTTAGGCTTGTGGGAATGATTTTTAGTGAATCATTATTTTATTACACCACATTAACCTCGGGAACAATAGTTACTCCAAATTTATTTAATACACTGGCCTGTATATCTAAAGCCAATTGCCAAATTTCATGTCCTGTTGCTCCACCATAATTTACCAAAACCAAGGCTTGGTCTACATGAGAGCCAGTATGGCCAACTATTTTACCTTTCCAGCCGCATTGTTCAATCATCCATCCTGCGGCTACTTTAATATTTCCTGCACTTGCTGGATAACCAACAATACCAGGAAAATTTACCTGCAAACTTGCAAATTGAGCTGCCGAAATTTCTGGATTTTTAAAAAAACTACCTGCATTGCCCAAAATTTTAGGGTTTGGTAATTTGCTTTGCCTAATACTAACTACAGCATCACTAACATCTTTTACAGTGGGGTTAGTAATTTGCTTTTCGGTTAACACCTGTTGTATTGCACCATAAGAAGTGTTTAAAATTGGCTGTTTTGACAATTTAAATATTACAGATGATATGATATATTTTCCTTTTGCCTCGTGTTTAAAAATACTTTCGCGGTAACCAAAATTACACTCGTCTTTACTAAATTTAACCATGTTGCCAGTTGTAATTTCAACTGCTTCAAGACTATCAAAAGTATCCTTAATTTCAACACCATAAGCTCCAATATTTTGCATTGGCGCTGCCCCAACACAACCAGGTATTAAGCTTAAGTTTTCAACCCCGCATAAATTTAAATTTACGCAATACATCACAAAGTCGTGCCATACCTCGCCAGCCATTACTTTTATCCAAGTGTTATTCTGGTTTTCGCTAATTACTTCAATTCCTTTTAAATTCATTTTAATGGCCATACCATCAAAATCAGAAGTTAGTAAAACGTTGCTACCACCACCTAAAATAAGTAATTTCCTATCAATTAAATTAAAGGCTGCACAAAAAATACAAAGTTCCTCCAGGGTATCAATTAACACAAATTCCTTTGCCTTTACATCAATACCAAATGTATTGTATTCTTTAAGGGATATGTTTTGCTGTATGTACATAACATTGGCAATTAAACAAAAGCCTTTTAAAATACCATGCTAAATTTTCAAACACTATATTTGCCAGCGTGAATTTAAAGCTGCCGCACATTAATATTTTATTTAAAAGATTGCTATTAGCCTATGCGCTATATACTTTTTGTAGATTAGTGTTTTTTGTTACCTACATCAAAATTTTTGTTACAAAATCAACACTAAGTATAATTGGGGCTTTTTTAAGTGGGGTTTGGTTTGATACTTCGGCCATCATGTACACTTTTGGTTTAGTGGTATTGATGCACATTTTACCCATTAATTTACGAAACAATAAAACCTATCAAGTAATAATAAAGCTGATATTTTTATTAGCCGCGGCACTTGCATTGGTGTTAAATTTTATTGATGTAGCCTATTTTAATTTTAGCGGAAAACGAAGTGGTTTTGAATTGATAAAAATGCAAAGCACCCAAAACATTTCGCCAATTACCTACCTAATTGATTATTGGTACTTATTGTTATTAATAACTACTGTTTTATATACTTTATGGAGAGTTTATCCTGAGGCAAATCTAAAAACAACTTCTTCCCAAAGTTCATCTATTATTGTACAATTTTTAGCAATGATTTTAATTGGAGCTACTACATTTATTGGTGCGCGTGGCAGCATAGGATTAAAACCATTAAACACTTTAGATGCCGCTAAATACGCAGGTGCAGAGTTAATGCCACTTACACTTAATACTCCTTTTCAAATGTTAATGACAATTGAACAAACAGGTGTTAAGGAAAAAAATTACATGACAGATGCTGATGCTAAAAATCTTTTCAACCCTAATAATACAACTTTAAAAAACGGTGAATATGTAGGTAAAAATGTGGTGCTAATAATACTAGAAAGTATAGGAAAAGAATACGTAGGATTTTATAACAATGGCAAAGGCTATACACCATTTATTGACTCGTTAATGCAACATAGCGAAGTATACGTAAATGCCTATGCAAATGGCAAAAGAAGTATAGAAGGAATTCCTGCAATTATTGCATCAATGCCAAGCTGGTTACAAAGCGATTATATCAATAGTTTTTATCAAACCAACACACTGCATAGCATTGGATATTACTTAGCAAAACAAGGCTACAAAACATCATTTTATCATGGTGGAAAAAACGGCACAATGAGTTTTGATAGGTTTGTGGCCAATACTCAAGCTGGTAAATATTATGGTTTAAATGAATATCCTAATCAAAAAGATTTTGATGGAAATTGGGGCATTGCAGACGAGCCTTATTTGCAATATGTATCCAATGAAATGAACAACACTAATCAGCCATTTTTTAGCACAATATTTACGCTTTCATCACATCACCCTTACCAATTACCTGCCAAATATAAAAACAAATTTAAAGGCGGACCATTACCCATACATGCAACTGTAGAATACACTGATTACGCCATACAACATTTTTTTGAAACAGCTAAAAAACAACCATGGTACAGCAATACTATTTTTGTGTTTACTGCCGATCATAGTAGCGAAAACATGTTGCCTTATTACTTAACATCTAGTGGCAAGTATGCGGTGCCTTTATTTGTGTATAATGCAACACCATCAACACAAGATAGTTTGCCTAAAATTGTAACTAATAACATCGACCATTTAGGTATTTTACCATTAATATTAAATAAAGTTTCGCCAAAAAACACTGCCTATTTTAGCTTTGCTTGTAATGGTGCAATTCAGTTTGATGGAGGTATTTACCAACTTATACAATACCCTTATTTATTACAATTTAATGGAGAAAAAAGTATAGGGTTTTACAATTTAAACAATGATAGTTTAATGAAACAAAACTTAATAAAAATGCCAGATAATGATTTATTAAGTAGTATGGAGTTATACCTTAAGGCTAATATTCAGCAATACAATAACAAGTTAATATATAACCAAACGTATTAATTATTTTTTTTGACGCATACGGTAAAGTGCAACCACACAAACCACCATTAATATAATGCTTCCAGCTAGTTCTATAAAAATTAAATTTTTCATAAGTTAGCCAATTCTTGTTTTACTTTTTTTGTTAATCCATCTACTACCAATTGGTACGAATGATCAATAAGTTCAAATATTAATTTATCAGGCACATCTCGATTATAAACTAGGGTATTCCAATGTTGTTTATTCATGTGGTAACCCGGTTTTATTGATGGATATTGAGCACGTAACTCTAACGCATAATCTGGATTACACTTTAAGTTACAGTTATTAGGTTCGCTAAAACTGGTAAGCGAAAACATTTTTCCCATAACCTTAAACACCAAAGTATCTTCTCCAAAAGGCAATGTTTCTTCAACACCTTTTTTGTTTAAGCAATATGTTCTAAATGCCTCAATATGCATAATTACAATATTCTATATCCAAGGGTAAGTTGAAACATATTTGCACGCGTGCTATAATTTATATTTTGCCCCGAGCTGGTTGTGATCGTTTTACCCAAATCACCTATGCTTCCATCGTACCTGGCATCTAAATTAATTTTACCTAAATTAACACCAACACCCAATTGCATACCAACGGAAAACGCATTAAAATTATTTTTAGAAAAATTAGGGTCGTTTAAAATTGCTGGTGCTTCTTGGTTTGCAGCCATTAAAAACTGAAGATTAGGACCGGCATTAAAACGAAAAACTGCTATTTTGTAGCCTAATAATAAAGGAACATCAATATAAGTTAGCGTATTGGTTACCGTTTGTTTTGAAGCATTATCTGTAAAAACACCTTTACGTTGTGTAAACAATATTTCGGGTTGCATAAAAAAACCAGCAGAGCTAGTACGGGCAAATGCGCCAAAAACTAAACCTGTGGTAGTGTTTGCGTCACCCAAATTAGGGGCACTTGTTAACGAACTTAAATTAATACCGGCCTTAACACCAAATTCAATAGCTTGCGATTGTGCTTCTATTGCAAATAAAGTAACCAAAAATATTGCTGTAATCTTTTTCATCTCCCAAAAATACAAAAAACGCCCACATTTACATGCAGGCGTTTGTTAATAATTAAAAATGTTTAATTAGTTATAAGCTGGCAAAAAGCCATATTTTTTCCCTAACTCTAATTGTGTTTGTAAAAAATTATCCGGATAGTTAACGTTTACACCTTCTACTTTATCACCACTAAGCACAGGCACAATTTGTGGTTGAATAAATCCTTTATAAGGTGCAGTGTTCAATTTCGCAAATCTATCACGTACTTCTTTTAATAAAGTTTGATTTACTTTTACACCGTAACCTTCAACTAATGCTGTAGCTGCGGCAAAATCTCCCTCTGATTTTATACGTTGAATTTCACGTAATAACTGGCCAAATAAATCACGTAATTTTTCGTAATCGTTCACTTTTACGTATGTTTTTCCATCCTTTTTTACCCACTCAATTACGTTTTCTGCTTTGCCTTTATCAAATGCCCAAGCAGCTACCAATTGGCGGTTACGCATGTGTGCTTCCTCTAAATGATCCCCTAATTCGATACGGGTTAATTGCGTAATTAAACCACCGCGTATGTATCCATCATACTCGCATTTACCAACTTCTAAGCTTGGCATTACTCCTAAATCAACTAATTTTTGATCATAAATATAATACAACGCTACTAAATCGGCACGAGCTTCTTCTAGAGTGCTTGCATAATTTTTTAAGGTTTGATCAGGATCACCAACACCCTTGTTAATTTGCCCTGAAGCATGACCAATTACTTCGTGCATATCAGTATGCAAATCGCCAGCAATCGAACCATACTTTTTGTTTCTTTCAATTTCTTCAGGAGTTAGAGCAAACTCTTGCATCATTGGACTTTTTGCACCAGCTATATTATAAGCGTGCACAATATTACCTAACGATACAGATTTAGAACCGTGGTGTTGACGAATCCAATTTGCATTTGGTAGGTTAATACCAATTGGGGTTGATGGCGAAGCATCTCCAGCTTCTTGTATAACCGTAATAACTTTAGCCGTGATACCTTTTACTTCTTTCTTTTTATGTTCGGGCATTAATGGCGAATTGTCTTCAAACCATTGTGCATTACTTGCAATTTTTGCAATACGTTTGGTGGCTTCCATATCCTTAATAGACACTACCGATTCAAACGAAGCTCTTTTGCCAATAGCATCACCATAAACTTCAATAAATCCATTTACCACATCTAATCTGCTTTCAGTATCATTTACCCAAGCAATATTATATTCATCCCACTTTTTTAAGTCACCTGTTTTATAATATTCAACTAATAATTGTAGGGCTTTTTTCTGATTATCATTCTCCGCAACAGTAATAGCTTTCTCTAACCAAAAAACAATTTTTTCGATAGCTGGGCTATACATGCCTCCTACTTTCCAAACCTTTTCTGTTAGCTTACCATTTTCTTTAACCATTTTGCTATTTAATCCCCAAGAAATTGGTGTTTCGTCATTTTTATCCATGCGTGCATTATAATATGCTTCAACCTCGGCTTGAGTTACACCTTCATAAAAGTTGTTTGCCGATAATTTTATATTATCAACACCACTTGCTAAGTTAACACTCTTGGCATCCACCTTAGGATCAAAAATAATTGGTTTAATTTCTGCTAAAAATATCTCAACCGTTTTACCATTTAAAGGTAAACTCTCGGCAGGAACAGATTTAACAGCAGAAGCAAAAAAATCGTAACTACAAGTAGGTACAAACTTAGCTTTACTGTAATGATGATGAATACCGTTTGAGAAAAATACACGTTTAGCATAGACTTCAAAGTTTTTATATTCGTCAGTACTTTTATCACCGCTATAGGAAGTTAAAACAGCTTCAATTGTTTTACGAATGGCTAAATTATGTTTATAATTTTGGTCGTAAATTATATCACGTCCGCAATTAGCTGCTTCGCTTAAGTAATAAGCTAACTCTTTTTGTTGAGCAGTAAGCTCATCAAAACCAGGTATTTGATAGCGCAAAATCTGAATATCAGCAAAACGTTCATTTTCGAAGTTAAACGTACTTTCGCCACCTTCATTGACTGCACCAGTTTTGTTGTCGCTTTTACAACTATGCATTAGCACACCTGCACCCATTGCAGATAACATCATCATTGTTTTAAATTTCATGATTATAAATTAAAAATTATCAGTGGCAAACTACAAACTTAGTTGTGTAAATACAATAACGTTTTACAACAACGGCAATAAAAGTTGATGAGGAATTTAATAAAATGCCCGAAAATCATCAGTTGAAGTTTGGATTTACGGGGATAAATATTATAATTGTACATGATTATTAAGCGATTATCTGAAGTAGCCATAACAAAATTAATGAAACAATTTCCTGCGGTAGGAATTGTAGGGCCAAGGCAATGCGGGAAAACTACACTTGCCTTAACTGTAAAAAAAACGATTAAAAACAACGCGATATATTTTGATTTAGAAAGTCCATCAGATGCTAGAAAATTTAGCGACCCCGAACTATTTTTGTTGCAACATCAAAACAACAGTTTAATAATTGATGAAGTACAGCGCTTGCCAGAACTTACTGCAATACTTAGGTCGGTAATTGATAAAAAAAGAAAAGCCGGCCGGTTTATGTTATTAGGTTCAGCATCACCAGAATTGATAAAAGGTTCGAGCGAATCGCTTGCTGGAAGGATAATGTATATTGAAGCGCATCCATTTAATTTATTAGAAGTACCTGATAAAAGTACTACACTTACTAAACATTGGTTTAGGGGTGGTTTTCCTGATGCATGGAAAGCGAGGAGTGATGCGGAGTGGTATACATGGCAAATGAGTTTTGTAAGAACCTTTTTAGAGCGAGACTTAAATACGCTTTTTGGCACTACGTTTTCACCTCAACTGATGAACAAACTTTGGCGAATGATTGCATTTTATCATTCTAATTTATGGAATGCACAATCGTTTGCCAAAGGATTAGATATTAGCCCAACTACAGTTAATAGGTATATTGAATACCTAGAAGGTGCATTTATGGTAAGACGCTTAATGCCTTATGATGCTAAAATTAATAAACGATTGGTAAAAGCCCCAAAAGTTTACATCAGAGACTCTGGTTTATTGCATTATTTAATTGATATACATAATAGCAAATCGCTTTTGTATAATGTTGCCATTGGCGCATCGTGGGAAGGCTATGTAATTGAACAAATATTACAAATGGTTCCGCCATATATACAGGCTTATTTTTATCGTACGCATGATAATAGCGAGATGGATTTAATATTGGTAAAAGGACTTAAAGTGATTGCATGTATTGAAATAAAATACTCTACATCTCCAACAATTACTAGAGGAACCTATGAGTGTATAAAAGATTTAGATTGTAAAAATAACTATGTAATTATTCCTAATGATGATGAAGCATATCCGATAAATAAACAACTAAAAATTGTTGGATTAAAACCATTTTTAACAAAAATACTTCCTAAGCTAATAAAATAAATGCCCGAAAATCATCAGTTGAACTGATGATTTTCGGGCACAATAAAATAATATGATTGATAAAAACATAATCAAATTACTTGATAAAAAAGTTAAGCAATACAATAATACATCATTCATAGCTAACGATCCCATATGTATACCACACTTGTTTACACAAAAACAAGACATAGAAATTATGGGATTATTTGCATCAATTTTTGCTTGGGGACAGCGTGCTACTATTATTAATAAGTGTAAAGAACTCATTGAAAGAATGGATGGCAAGCCACATGATTTTATTTTACATCATAACCAAACAGATTTAAAAAGGTTATTGCATTTTAAACACCGCACTTTTAACGATACCGATTTGTTGTACTTTATACATTTTTTAAATTATTGGTATAGTACTCATCCTACATTAGAGGATGCATTTAGCATTGGAACTAACCCAAAAGACAAAACAATAGAAAACGGATTGAACAATTTTAGGCGGTTATTTTTTGGCTTAGATGACGCGCCAAACAGAACCAAAAAACACATTGCTTCGCCTGCCCAAAAATCAGCATGTAAACGTATTAATATGTATTTAAGGTGGATGGTAAGGCGCGATAATAATGGTGTAGACTTTGGCATTTGGACCAACATAAAACAATCGCAATTGGTTTGCCCGCTTGATGTACATGTGCAACGAGTTGCTTTAAAGTTAGGTTTATTGCAACGTACAAAAAGTGATTGGCAAGCTGCTATCGAATTAACTGAAAACTTAAGGTTATTAGATAAAAAAGACCCTATAAAATATGATTTTGCACTATTTGGATTAGGAATAATGGACAAGTTTTAATCTAGAAACTATGATTATGATGTTGGTGTAGAAAATAGTTTTGAACTTTAAAACAAGTGCGTAATCAACTTTTACGGTAATAGGTAAAACCATTTAAAATTAATTCTAATTTAAGTTTTGTTATTTAACACCAAAAGTAAAGATTGCATAAAATTTAATTACATGCTATACCAAATATCGATTGCTGATACACAAAATCATTTTATACAATTTAAATATACTATTCCTCACATTCATCAAGATGCTATTGAATTACAACTTCCGGCATGGCGACCTGGAAGATATGAGTTACAAAACTTCGCAAAAAACATTAGGTTATTTAATGTAATGGATGATGCTGGTAATACTGTAAATTATAAAAAAGTAAGTAAAGATAGATGGCACATCGAAACAAAAGGGCTATCGCAAATCCACATTAATTATCAATATTATGCTAATCAGCCAGATGCAGGAGCCTGCTTTGTGGATGAAAATTATTTGTACATTAATCCAGTACATTGCTTCATGTATGTGGATGGAAGGGCAGATGAAGAATACAAATTAACATTTAATTTGCCAGACGATTACAAGATTGCCTGCCAAATGAAAGCAATAAATAAACACCAACTTATTGCACCAAATTTTGATTATTTAGCCGACTCGCCATTAATTGCAAGTTGCACATTAATGCAACATACTTTTAAGGTAACCAACACACAAATACATATTTGGTTTCAAGGCAATCATCCTTTTAATATCGACCGATTAATTGCCGACACTACAGCATACACTATTAAACAAATTGAAGTATTTGGAGACTTACCTTGCAGTGATTATCATTTTTTATATTTAATGCATCTATATCCGGCAAGGCATGGTGTAGAGCACTTAGATAGTACCGTAATAGCAATGGGTAAAACGCCCGACCAAACCGTAGAAGAGTATTATAATGATTTATTGGCAATAAGTTCGCATGAGTTATTTCATTTATGGAATATAAAACGTATCAGGCCAGTTGATATGATGCCATACAATTTTACAAAAGAAAATTACAGTACATTGGGTTACGTTTACGAAGGAGTTACCACATATTATGGCGATTTGATGTTAATGCAAAGTGGCGTTTGGAATTGGGAACAATACGCTGCTAGTTTTAATAGCGATTTAAAAAGGCACACTACTAACCAAGGTAGGTTTAATTACTCTGTGGCAGAGTCGAGCTGGGATACGTGGCTTGATGGATACGTGCCAGGTGTATTGGGCCGGAAAGTTTCTATATATATTGAAGGCATGTTAGCTGCTTTAATTGCTGATATAACAATTATTAAAAACAGCAACGGAAAATTTAGCTTACACAATGTAATGCAAGATTTGTATCAGCAATGTTATAAACAAAACAAGGGTTATGATGAGGCAATTTACCGTAGCTTACTAGAAAAATATGCAGGAATAAGTTTCGAACATTACTTTAAAACCTTAATTTGGGGCAAAGGAGAATTACAAAATCAGCTTCAAACTGTATTAAATGAAGTTGGATGCACCATCATGGAGAACAAAAAAGGTGATTTTACTATTAATAAACTTGATAAAACCAGCACTTTACAACAAGAATTGTTTAATAAATGGACGAATATCAATGATTAGTATTTCATTAAAGAAATTTTAATTACTTTCGATTTTTAATCAAACATAGTTATATAATGCATAGAGCAAACATGGATTTCAAACTTTGTGAATCTAACAAAATCTCATTTTTAAGCCAATGCACAGTGGCGCAGGCCGAGGTTGTAGAGCAAGCCAAATCTTGCGGAGCATACAAAAAAGGGGAATTGCTTTTTAACGAAAGTGCAATTCCGTTGGGTATCTATTGCATAGTTAGTGGAGTTATAAAATTAGTAAGAACTAATTTAGATGGCAAAGAACAGATATTACGTTTTGCACAGCCAGGTGATGTACTCGCTTACCGTGCATTAATAGCAGACGAGCCTCTTATTTCTTCTGCTGTTTGCTTAGAGGACACCGTAGCATGCTTTATACCTAAGCAAGTATTTTTACAAGTAATGGATGAAAACTCTGCAATTAGCAAAGAACTGCTTAAAGCATTAAGCCATGAATTGGGTGTGGTTGAAGAACGTGTTCAAAGTTTAGCTCAAAAAAGTGTACGTGAGCGTTTGGCTGAAACTTTATTGTTTTTACATGCAACATTTAAATCAAACAACTTAGATACAGATGTAATTGCAATTACATTACCTCGTGAAGACATTGCCAATATTGTTGGAACAGCAACAGAAACGGTAATTCGTTTATTAAGTGAGTTTAAAAGTGATAAACTAATTGAACTTGATGGTAAAAAAATTAAAATATTAGAAAAATCTAAACTAGAAAAAATTTCCCGCGCAAGTGTGTAAAATTTTGTATTATTGATATACTAAATACACCCACTTATGAAATTTAGCCATAACAAATTATTAGTGTTATGCATATTTTGTCTCACTTCAAACCTAACATTTGCTCAAAAATTAAAAGAGCATTTGTTTATTTATGATAGCCAAAATAACAGCTTTAAAATAACCACTGATAACCAGCCCTATGCTGTTTTTTTAAATGATACCCTTGTGTTAAAAGGTTATTTTGATGCTGTATATCCTACCAATTTTTTATTTGCCACCAAGGATAGTGTATATTTATTAACGCCCGAACAAATACTAGATATACATCCTATTGATTTTAACACCAACACCACTACTAATTATTCTAAAACTGGTAATTCTGTTTTAAAAGCTGGGGGAATTGTACTCATAACAATAGGTGCACTTTTATCACCTGCTGCAATTGCAGCATTAATACTTGAGCCTGCATCAGGTTTAGTTTTTGGTGCATTTACAGGTGGATTGCTAACTGGTGGAATTTTGATGACATCTAAGGCAAGTAAAAATATTAAACAAACACAAGCGATTCCTGAAATTATTCACTACCAAAATAAAAGTCGTTATAGGCTGTACATTATAAAATCACCCATTTAAAAAAATAGCATGGCTAACCAAAGTTAACCACGCTATTAATTTTATAAAGTATATTGGTATTATTTCTTTGCTACCACACGTACATTAACCGTAAAGTTATCGCTAATTAAGTTATCAGCTTGACCTTTATATTTTATATCAAACAAAGTACGATCAATTTCAAACTCAGCATTTGCAATTACTTTATCAGCTGCAACTATTATTTGCGATGGAAATTTAATTTCTTTTGTAATGTTTTTAATTGTTAAATCAGCAACTACATTGTAATTGTTTTGACCGGCTACGGCACCTGCTATAGGTGATAATGCTTTTATTTTTAAAGAGCTTGTTTCAAACTTGTCTGTAGCAAAAAAATCATCCGACTTTAAATGGCCAATTAACTTTTCCATGTACTCACCTTTAATGTCTTCAACAGTAATTGTGGGCATATTTACTGTAAAATTACCGCCAGTAATTTTTTTACCATCTACAGTAATTGTTCCATCATTAAATTTTACGTAACCCCAATGTTCGCCAATTACTTTTTTACCTGTCCATTTAAATGATGATTCTTGCGCATCTACCTTTAAAGTAGCAGCTGTTTTTGATTTTGGCTGGCTAATTGCCACAACTGATAATGCTAATCCTGCAATAGCAGCAAATGTTAATAGTTTTTTCATTGTTTAATTTTAGTTTATTGTTAGTTTCTAAGTTTATCTAATAAATTGTTAAGCGATTTTTTTTCGGTTGGGTTTAAAGCAATACATACTTTGTGCATTTCTGCACTTTCATTATCAATATTAGCCAAAAGTGTTAATCCTTCGTCTGTAATAATTACATCAACTTGCCTTCTATCATTGTTACATTCAGAACGTTTAACCAGTTTTTTTTGTTTTAACTTTTCAATTAAGCGTGAAGCATTACTCATCTTATCAAGCATCCTTTCTTGTATCAAACCTACACTTGCTGGATTTGGAAATTGCCCCCTTAAAATGCGCAATACATTATATTGTTGTGGCGAAATACCATACCGTTTAAAAAACCTATTTTGTTCTGATGTTATACAGCTTGAAGTATAAATTAGGTTTATAATTAAACGTTCGTCTTCGTTTTTAAATGATGTTTGCTTTATCGCGTCTTCAAGTTTCATATTTTCTACTGCAAAACTAATGTATATACATCTATTGTCAATACATAATTTTGAACCGAATTATAAACTATTGATATACAATGATAAAATATTTGTATATACAAGTAAAGCAATGGGAATAATTAATTAAAATAGTTAAGTTTGTTGCCTTGAATTTTAAGAAATCAATATATTTATTTTACTTTATTGTAGTAGCAAGTGCAGTAAACGCATCTACCAAGGATAGCACATACATTGCTACACGACAAAAATTTATAACAGATAAAACGGACAAATTAAGCATTTCTATTTTTAACAGAAACCCAAATAACCAAATTGAAATTTTGGGTAGAAACAATATTGTATATAACCCTAATGATGCAAATACACAGGGCATACGATTACAACATAAATGGTTAGGGATAGCAATAGGTTATACAGCCGAAAAATTACAACAAAGCAATAAAGGAAAAACCGCTGAAATAGACATACAATTATATGGTTATGGTAAAAAACGTTTTATAGATTTATACTATGTAAACTACACGGGTTTTTATATAGAAAACTACAGAAAAAATGATAGTTTAAGAGTGGCGTTTAACACATTTCCATTATTACCAAATATGCAAAACACAAGGGCTGGATTAAATTATTTGCACGTATTTAATCACAAAAAATTTTCTTTACAGTCGAGTTTTTTACATAATGAAATACAGCGAAAAAGTGCTGGCTCATTGATTTTAGGAGCATCTGTTAATTATATGAACTTTTACAATCCTCATAACATCATTAATTTATTGGATAATACACAACCACAAGAGTATTTAAACAAAGGGCATTTTTATGGTGTAAGCTTTTTGGCAGGTTACGGTCATACATTTGTTTACAAAAAAGTGTATTTAACATTAGCACCTATAATCGGCCTAGTTGGTCAACAGCAAAATATAACTTTTGGTAATACAAATACACAAAACAAAAACAGCCAAATTGGATTTAGAAGCATTGGCCGAGTTTCTATTGGGTATAATAGCGAAAGATTTTTTGCAGCAATAACAGGCGTAAACGACACCTACAACCAAAAACTTTCGAGCAATGTAGTTTTACATAACCAACTTAGTGAAGCAAGGGTAATTATCGGATATAGATTTAATACGAAGGGAATTATTAAAAAAGTTTCAGACATGATGGATAAATACAATCCTATTAAATAGTAGGCCTTTTATGTTTCCAACGCCTATGGCTCCACAACCAAAATTCAGGGTCTTTTTGAATACTTGCAGCTAACATATCGGCAAATACTTGTGTTATTTGATTGGGTTGAAAACTTCCAGAGTTATCGGTTAATAATTGAAATTTAACAATATAATGCCCACGTTTTGGTTTTGCGATATCAGCATAGGCAACCGCACAATTATATTTTCTTGCCAATTTTTCAGCACCTGGGAAAAACCCAGTATCTTGATTCAAAAAATTTGTCCAATAGGCATGGGCTGGTTGTGGAGATTGATCGGCAATAAATGCAACGGTTCTAGGTATGTTTTTATTGTCGGCAAAGTTTCTGGCCGATTGTTGCATTGCAATAAGATCTACACCACATTTTGCCCTAATTTTATACATTAACCAATCAAAAAATTTATTAGTTAATGGATGATAAAGAGTACCCACTGGATAGCCTAATTGATAGGTATATGAAAAACCGCCCCACTCCCAATTACCTAAATGGCCCAATAATAAAACTACAGATTTATTGTTTTTATGAAGTTCTTTTATAAACTCGGTATTTTCCATTTTAACCCTATTGGTTAATTGTTTTTCTGATAATGTTAGTGTTTTAAATGTTTCGATAAAAACATCAATCATATTGCGATAATACATTTTAGCAATCCTTATTATTTCTTGTTCACTTTTATCAGGAAATGCATTGTGCAGATTGGTAAATACCACCTTTTTTCGGTACTTGATAATGTGATATGCCAAAAAAGTTAAGCAATTTGAAAGCAAATAAAGCACAGGTAATGGCAATAGCATCAATAAATAAATTGGTGCCGCAAACACATAATAATACCATTTAGCCTGATTTTGCATGTTGTAATGTTTTAGATGTAAATATAAAAAAAAGAAATTAAATGATTATATTTAGTATTGCACACCGCGTATGATAATTACCATTGAATATAAAAAGAAATTAATAAACTTCTGCCAACATCACATACAACAACGTATTGATGCTTTTGAAAAAGCTATGCTTGATGCCCAAGAAAGTGCGAACAGTGAAGATAAAAGCAGTGCGGGAGATAAGTACGAAACAGGCCGAGCGATGAGTCAGATTGCACGCGACATGAATGCGAAACAACTTGTGGCAGCTAAAAATGATTTGGCCAACCTGCTTTTAATTGATGCAGACTTAGTGTGTAGCAAGGTGCAAAAAGGTGCTATAATACAAACACAAAACAATCAACTAATATTTATAGCATCCAGTATAGGATTAGTTGATTTTGAAGGACAGAAAGTTGCAGTAGTTTCTGCAAATGCACCTATTGCAAATGCACTTATTAATAAAACTATAGGAGCAACAATAGAAGTTGCAAAAAACCTCACCACTATTACTCAAATTGTTTAAAGTAGCTAATAATTAGATTTTCAACGTTTAAATTGTGCGCAATTAAATCTATTAAGAAGATTGAATATAAAAAAGCTTAAAGCAAATTAAAAGAACAAAGTCGTTGTTGTTTATTTGAGCATACCCTCATCAGCAAAACTATAATAATCGTTATCGGCAATAATGATGTGATCCATTATCTGAACATCTATCATTCTACCTCCTTCAATTAATTTTTTGGTAATGCGTTTATCTTCTTCGCTTGGTAATTTTGCACCCGAAGGATGATTATGACACAACACAATTGTACTGGCTAACAATTCAATTGCATGTTTAAATATAACCCTAGGGTCGGCTACTGTACCTGAAACTCCTCCTTCGCTTATACGTTTTGCTTCTATAACCCTGCACCTATTATTTAAGTACAATACCCAAAACTCTTCAATGTGCAAATCGGCCATTAATGGGTGTAAGTATAAAAAAGCTTGCTGACTAGATTTTATAAAAACATGGTCTGATTTTGCTTCAGCTAAGTTTCGTCTTCGGCCTAATTCTAATGCCGATGCAATGGTTAATGCTTTGGCCTGACCAATACCTTTTACTTTTTGTAAATCTTTAATGTTAAGTTTACCTAAATCTACTAGGTTATTGTTTGTTAAGGCCAATATGCGTTTAGCTAAATCAACAGCACTTTCTTGACGTGTGCCAGTAGCAATTAATATGGCTACTAACTCTGCATCCGATAAAGCAACAAATCCTTTTATGATAGCTTTTTCGCGTGGCCTATCGTCTTCG
>JAGPCI010000338.1 GCA_018058165.1 Bacteroidia bacterium | reverse complement strand
ACACCATTGTAGCTGTGTTTTTAGGTTGGCTTTGGCTTAATGAAAAACTAAACTTAGCTGTTTTTATAGCTGTTTCGTTAACCATTTTTGGGGTATGGTTGGTTAATAAAAGCTTCTATAAAAAGGCACAGGGTTAAACTAGCAAATTGTATTTAAGGTTAATTGTTTCAAGTAAAAGTATATTTAATCCAAATTACGCATTAGAAATGCATAATCGATTTAAAAACTGTAAATTAGTTTTATGCAAAACTGCTAACATTTTCTTTGCCGAGGCTTCGGCACGGGATTTATCCAACTAAATCAAGTAGTTCAATTTTTCAAATCCTCTATTGATTAATTTGGGTTTAAATTACTTTGTATGTTTTGTACTATTGAGTTGTTCCCTTAAAAAGCAAAAAATGTATTGGCCTATTTGTATGCTAACTTACTTGCTATACTGGCTTAATCTCCTTTTACATGCGAGGTTTCCAAGCTGTTTCAACGCCACCTGCATCATGCACAATTTTACGCGATAGCATAAATAAATAATCACTTAAACGATTTAAGTATCTTACAATAATATCTGGAACTTCGGTTTCGGTGGCCAAATGAACCACAATACGCTCCGCCCTACGGCAAATACATCTGGCAACATGGCAATGCGAAGCAACAATGTTTCCACCTGGTAAGATAAAATTTTTAAGCATAGGCAAACTTGCATCCATCTTATCCATTTCATCTTCTAATAAAGTAATGTCACTTTCGTGTACATCAGGTATTTTCATTTTTGATTTTTCAGGGTCGCTTGCTAATACCGAGCCTATGGTAAACAACCTATCTTGTATTTCATAAAGAGTTTTGCAGCTTTCTGTATTGTTTAATCCATCAATTATAACACCTAAATAGCTGTTTAATTCATCAACAGTTCCGTAGCTTTCTATACGAATATGAAACTTAGGAACACGCACTCCACCAATTAATGAAGTTTCACCTTTGTCGCCTGTTTTGGTATATATTTTAAATGTCATGCTATGATTATTTTATGGTGTTTTTAAAACTCAAAACTAATAAAACACTTTTGTAATTTGTTTATTAACCCAAGGGATGTTGCCAATTTTTACTAAAGTATTAATTAATCCAATTCTGTTACCTAATAACCGTTGTAAGTAATAATGGTTTTTAAAGTTACCCCACATTTTTTTATACACACGCTCATCGTATGCTTTTAAGTAGGCTGCACTATAATTGTTAGCTTTTTTGCAGTTAATAATTTGTTCGGCAGCAAACTTGCCACTTTCCATAGCAGTTTCAATTCCCTCGCCACTAAATGGGTCAATTAACGAGGCTGCATCACCACAAAGCATAAAACGATGGCCACTAATGTTGTGTTTTTTTGAACCTAACGGAAGTCCAAATCCTTTCACGTCATCTAAAGCAATAGCATTTTTAAATCGAGCAGCCACCTCGGGTATGTTATTAATAATATCGTGTAAGCTCTTTTTTAAATCTATTTTTTGGTTGGCAATGGTTTCGCTTAACATACCAAAACCAACATTAGCTTGGTTATTTGTATGCGGAAAAATCCAAAAATAACCGGGTAAATATCCATCTAAAAAATATACTTCAAGTGCATTACCTTCAAGCCCTGCAATGTTGCTGTAATATTGCCTAACAGCACCACTGTAATGTTTTCTATCAACTTTAAAATTGGCAAGTTTTTTGGCTACTATACTATGTGCACCATCACATCCAACTATTATTGGTGCTTGTAAAATATTGCCATCATTTAGGGCAACTTCAGCATAATCTTCATGGGTAATTATTTTGGTAACACTTACTTTTTGCAATACTGTAATATTGTTTTTTTTAATGGCATGATTAAATAGCCAATTATCAAAATCAACCCTACGAATGCAATGACCCACTTTACTAAAACTAAACGATAAACTTTTAAAATTGGGACTATATAATTTAGCTTGAGTAATACTGGTTTTAGGTGCAAAGTTTAATAAATCTGTTTCAAGTGCTGGATCTATTTGTCGCAAAATACGTTTTACAACAGAGCTTACTGCATCTCCGCAAATTTTATCTCTCGGAAAAACATCTTTATCAAGCATAGCTACTTTTAAACCGCTGTTTTGTAAAGCAATGGCACAGGTAGAACCAGCAGGGCCAGCACCTACAATAATTACGTCAAACTGTTTAATTGTATTCAAAGTCTAATATTATTTCAAGTTATTAAGTTTGCAATCATAATAAAAGTTTAGCTATATCTTTCAAAATAAACAAACATGGGTAGGTTCTGTAATGATTTAGGTAATTTGCATAATTGCAAGTTTCTTTATTCAAATAATTTAAAAAATTAACCATTCTTGTATTTCATTTGACTTGATTTTTTTTCTTTATAAAAACCTAATTTAGCCAAGTAACTATTGTGTATTGTACTGTAATTATTTACATTTGATGGTGTATACTTTTACTAAATTTAAACTTCACCTGCAATGAGAAAGATACTTACTCCTTTTGTTTTTTTTATATTACTGATTGTAAATTGCCTTAACCCAATTAGTACTTATGCCCAATATGCTCAAATTGCTGATTTTACAAGTAACGACAGCATTACAGGAGCAAACCCGGTGGGCAATTTAATTAATGTAGGTGGTACACTTTTTGGTTTAACAAAGTATGGCGGTTCAAATAATAAAGGTACCATATTTAAAATTTTACCTGATGGAA
>JAGPCI010000078.1 GCA_018058165.1 Bacteroidia bacterium | reverse complement strand
TTATTTTCTTATTGAATAACATATGCTGGTAGCTGATAGAAATTCTATTGGACTACAAATAGGAGTGAGAGCAAAAAGAAAAAATTGAAATTAAATATTGGTTGGTAAATTCTGTGTTCAAGAATTTTCTCTTTCAAACAGACAGAAACGCTCAAGCCTCCGCTTGTCCGAATTTCTCTCTATTTTCAAGAGGTGTAGCGTTGCTTCCGAACTTTGTTGAAAACTTTTGCTGCTTTACATAGGAGCGTGTGTTACCAGAAGTGCACCCTACACAGTTTACACACAGGTACGTGTCCGCCGAACTATGCAGTAACGCGTCTATGCAGTTAGTTGGTTGCCGAATGCTTTTTTTGGAACACAGTTTTTAGTTTTTTATTGTGGGATAGGGAAAGCGGTTTGGAAAACCGCCAGTTCTAATTACGTCTTGTGAGGAGCGTGAGCCATTTTGCAAGCTTATTTGGCGCAAGAAATAAATTACTTCCTTTAAAAAGAAGCGACCAAATGTGCTTGAAAAATGTGGGGGAGATTACACACAGGTCTAAACACTTAGGTCTATGCACACAGGTCGACAAGTTGTGGCGGTTTAGTGGTCTAAATTTGTCACAGCGAGAAGAAAAGGATTTGCAGTTACAAGAAAACATTTCACAGTAGCGAGTGAACGATTTACAGTAGCAAGAAAATCTTTCACAGTCTGACATAAATTCATAATGCATTGAAGTAAATTGTAGAAATGTTGAATTATTAAAAAATCGACAGCAAGAAAACAATTTGCAGCGACAAGAAAATCTTTCACAGTAGCAAGAAAAGCATTTGCAGCTACGAGAAAACGATTTGTTGTTGCAAGAAAACAGTTTGCAGTAGCAAGAAAAGCTTTTACAGTCTGACAGAAATTCCGCATTGTTAAAGGTTTTAACAAAAGTGAGTGGATTTAACAAAACACTGGTCGGCAAAAACAAAAAGTTGATTGAACTAAAGGAAGTGTCCACGTAACTGTGTAAACAGTTTTAAGTTCAAAATATTTTGCAATAAAAAACCCAACTTGTAAGGTTGGGTTTTTAAAGGAAGGATTAAAAGTTTACTTGGAAATTACTCTTACAAACTTAATGTCGTTTGCGGCTCTATATTGAGGACTTGATGCACCGTAAACACTTTTGATATATGCTTTAGCATTTTTTACAATATCCAAAAGCCCTGTTGTTTTTGCATAGAAGAAAGTATTTCTATCAATACGAGCGGCTTTTACGTTTGCATAGCTTGTATTAGCTGCATTATTTAAAGCGATTAAGTTTGTTAATTGCGTTTGTAATGAGGCTACTTTATAAGGTACTTCGTTTGGATTATAAGAAGGAACGCTTTGCAATATCATTATCATTTTTTCTAAGTGTTGTAACTTGTTATCGAAACTTTGTTGTGATGTTGAAATTGTTTTTGTTTCGATTGTTTCAACTGGGTCTGTTGGCAATTTTGCTTCGGGTGGAGTTTCAACGATTCCCGAATCTGCTTTAGTTAATTTAGAACCTGAACTACGGAACTTCTTTACTTGCGATTCGAAGTCATCAATAGTTTGTTGTGGTAAACCTAAACTTTGCAAAGCACCTAGGATTTGAGTTGATAATTTAGCCAAAGGATCAAAAGCTAATTCTCTTGAGTTGGTTGCATTTTTCCAAGATGTGAAAGAACTGTTTACTGCGGTTAGCTTAGCGTTTGCAGTTGTATAAAGAGTTGCTAAGCCTGTTGCTTTGATTGCGTTATTACTTGGGTTATAGGTTGTACCAAAAGTTGCAATCAGTTGGTTTAATTTTAACAGGTTTGCTACATTTTTAGCGTGTCCTGTTTCGAAATAGTTTGACATTTTATTAAGTATTAAATTGTTTAATTATTATTTCGATGTTCTGCTTTACTTTAAGAAAACGAGCAAGGAAGAGAAAGAGTTCGGGTACTTAACATTGTTTAGGTGGCATATTATTTTTGTTTATTGTTTGGGTATAACGAACTATCGTACCAAATAGTACAAGGCAGTTCTAAAGGAATGTTAATTTGAGAAATCCACTTAGTAAGTGGATTGATTTTGAGAATAAGTGGTAATTATTTACCATTTTATTTGCAAGGAATTAATTGGTACTTAAATAAATCTTTATATATTAGATTAAATTTAAAACTATGAAAAAAATAATTTTATTATTTACTATTTTACTTTGTGTAACAAATATTGAAGCTCAAGGATTTTTTTCCATTGCTCGACACGTAGACTCTGTTTATGCAAATGATACAGATGAAGATGGACCAAAAGCAAATATTGAACGTATAAAAAAACGTTGGGAAGGGCAATTTAATGCAAGCGGAAGTTTTAGTACAGCAGCAACAAACTTCTACAACTATAGTAAAAATGCGTATGGTCCTTATAAAATACAAAGTGGCACCTGCAATAGTTACGAGCCAACTTGGAAAGAAATTGGCCCAACTATGGATGGTAACAATACTGGAAATTTGATTGGTGCTGGGTTGATTCATAGAATGACTTTTCATCCAAATTATGGCAATACTCTATATACAGATGCCCAAGGGTTTAGAACCATTTTTGCTATGAGTGGTTTTGGCGGTATTTGGAAAACAGATAATGATGGTGATAACTGGGTGAGAATAAAAACAGATCCGTATATCCCGTTTTCTTCAGTAGGAGAGTTGGTTATAGACCCAACAAACCCTTTAAGAATGTACGTAACCACAGGAACACCAGGTGGAGGGCAAGATTTAGTACCTTATATTACCACGCAAAGAGATTACCCTAATTTTACTATTGGTGTTTATGCTACTGATGATGGCGGAAATACATGGACACAAATTACAACAACTACTAACGGAATTGGTTCTGGATTATTTAATGGTGGTAGTACATATAATTTAAAGCTGGACCCACAAAATCATAATAATTTAATTTTCACGTCTACAGATGGTGTTTATTATACTACAAATGCTGCGGGCGCACTATCATCTATTAATTGGACAAAAGAAGCTCAGTTTAGCACTACATTAGGTAACTTTGGTTTATCTAATGGCGACGACCAAATTATTGGTTTAACTTATAATCCAACTACGCATGAGTGGTTTGTGAGTGGCTTACAAATTTATTCTTCATTAAATCCTTTTGTTGGAGGTAATTGGAGTATCTCTTCAGGACCTTTATCTGGTTTGGATTTATCCACTGGTAGTATGCCTGGGGAGACTGATATTATTAAACGGATAAACATTGTAAATTCGCCTCTGCCAGCACAATTGGATGAAGTATACGCATTAATTTATGCCGATAACGACAAAATTGGAATCGCAAAAAAAATTGGAAATAATAATTGGACTATTGTGCCTCAATATTTCTCAGGATGTGCTGGTAGATCTTTGGATAAACAGACTATTTTAGCCGTGCCAGGAGGTGGAACAGCTCCAAATAATACCGATTATTATATAGGGAACAATTGTTATTATTATTATGAGAGCGCAACTGATAATCTATCAGGCACTTATCCTCTTTCGGGAGGCTTACATGCAGACTTACAAAGTTTTTACATTCATCCATTACAACCAAATAAGTTATGGATAACAAGTGATGGTGGTATTTCTTTGAAAGTATTAAATGATATTAATTATCCTAATTTTTATGATGGCGCTAGTTATAAAAATAATGGTATCCAAGCTCAATTATTATGGCAGTTCGATGATTCTGAACAAGATAAAGATTATTATTTAGCAGCATTACAAGATAATGGGGGGCAATTTATTGATGATACTTATTCTAATAATATGTGGAAAACATCATATTTTCAAGGTGATGGATTTAAATCACAAATACTTGATAAAAATGCAAATGATGGTTTAGTTGATGGCTCTAGTTTTGGGCCTCAAGCGTATAATTATTCAACAGGTTCAATATCTCCTTTTCCTGGAGGGGGAGGAACTTACTATTTTTCTGACCCAGAACATCCTACAGAGAAAATTTTGCTTGGAGGAACAGAAGGCTCCACAAAATTAAAAACGACTTACAATAATGGGTTAAATTGGTATCAAACAGATGTTCCTAATATTCCATCAGTAACATTGAATTATAATAATACAGTTTATAATTATTTTAGTAATCTTGATAGAAAACAAATTAATAAAGTTGCTTACCCAAATTATACTGGAACTCCCTTGACTGTTTATGCAATTACTCCAAGAACTAGTTATCAAGAGATTTGGGTTGCGAATCCAATGCCGTCATTTTTGCTTAAATCTACAAATGGGTTTAATAGTCAATGGAATACTGGAGGAACATTAGATAATAATTTCTCTAATGTAAGTCAAATTACCAACGCATTGTACAGCGCGGCAAAAGCATCAAATGCTATTACTACAACTGACATTCCTCAACTGTCAGGAATCACTTGTCGCCCTGAAGATAGCGATAGACTATGGGTTTGTTCAAGTGGGTTACTTCCTAATTTTAAAGTATGGGAATCTAAAGATGGTGGTGTAACTTTTATAAATGCCGATCCTAATGGAGTTTTTGTTAATATTCCTGTTTTTGATGTACTTGCTATTGAAGGACCTAATGAAATTGTTTTTGCAGCAACTTTAGATGGTGTATATTATTCGGATAAAACAATGGCAGGTAATTGGTGTAAGTATGGAGAAACTCCTTCAGTACAGGTGCTTGGCTTAAAAGTAAACTATTGTAAAAATGCTTTAATTGTTACAACCTATGGAAGAGGTGCTTTTGAAGTTAGTCTTCCTTTTCAAGATGTCCCATCTACCGATATAACTGGTACTCAAACATGGACAACACCTCATCATTTTCCAAATACATCGCTTACAATTAAGTCAAATAGTACCCTTACAATAAATAATACTTCTTGTTTTTTTGGACCAAATAGTAGATTAATTGTTGAAAAAGGCGCAAAATTAGTGGTTAACAATTCAACACTAAATTCAGAATCTTCTTGTAATGGTTATTTATGGCCAGGAATTGAGGTACAAGGTGATATTAATACAAGGCAAGTTATTACTAGTGGTCGTGATGTAAATCACGGTTACGTTATTTTACAAAATAATGCTACTGTAAAAAACGCACATTACGCACTTCAAAACATGGTTGCTAATGGCCAGAATATTGATTGGAGTAAACTTGGCGGAGGAATTGTACGTTGTACAAACGCCAAATTTATTAATTGCCAAAAAGCTGTGCAATTTATGCCTTACACAAATCATAATGCACTTGGTAATATTGTAAATGATTTATCATATTTCACTTCATGTCAATTTTTAACTGACGCTGTAACAGCGTCCCATAATTTTTTACCTGAAACACATGCCGCTTTTTGGTACACAAAAGGAATTAATTTAACCGCAAATACATTTAAAAACTTAACGCCTAACGCTTACCCAGTTGAATCTAGAGGTTCGGGGGTTATCAGTTATGATGCTAGCTACGATGTTGTTCGGTCTTGTAATCCAGTTAATGCAACAACAGGGGCATGTGCAGGACCGCAAAACGTGTTTGAGAATTTATACTATGCTATTGATGCCAGCGCTAGTTTGCCAACGGCTAGTGTGCGTATTATTGATAATGTATTTACAAATAATCATCGTGGTGCGGTTTTGCATGCTGTTGAATATGCACAGGTAATGAATAACACCATGAGTATTGGTGATTCATATAATGATGCTTCATCGGCAGCTGTTGCGCCTTGTGGTATATATTTAGATGGATGTGATGCTTATGTGGTACAAAACAATACGCTTAATAATGCTTCAGGTTCATCAAATACATTAGATTTTGGTATTATTGCTAGTTACAGTAATAATAACCCTAACGAGCTACGCCAAAATACTTTTAGCGATATTGCAGTTGGTATACAAGCTCAGGAAAATAATAATGGCTTACAATTAAAATGTAATAAATTTATAAACGGAACTCTGAACACTGCCGATGTTAAAATATTAGGGCAAGCAACCCAAGGTTCTATTGCTCAACAACAAGGTGCATGTCCATTCTCGCCAGCTAATTCAACATCATTGCCTGGGAATGAATTTAGTCATACTTGTTCTGCAGCCCAAGATTTAACTGCTAGTAATGCAGCTTATCAGGTAACCTATAATACAAGAACATTTGTTGGTGCCGAAACTCCACAGTCAAGTTGCTATAATACAAGTTTTTATAATGTTAATAGCTGTATAAACCCGGGCACGGGACCGGCTTGTCCAGCAACAACTGGTGGTAGTGGTGGCGGACTTAACCCTGTGCAGTTACGTTTAGCTATTAAAAATAGTAAACAAGACATTAATAATTTAGAACAACTGTTAGCGTCTGGTAATAAGCCAAATTTGTATACTGCTATTAATAATGGTAACGATAATAATGTAAACACTAAGTTATTACAAAAAAGTCCTTATTTAAGTGATTCTGTTTTACTAGCGTTTTTAAATCATTTACCACTGTTTACAGAAGCTACATTAGTTAATGTATTAGTCGCTAACTCCCCTTTAAGTGCACAAGTTCTAAAAATTGCCTTTTCACTAAATTTAAGCTTAAGTGCTTTAAATACGATAAAAAATGCGCAAGTTGGAACCAGTCAAAGAACTTACACAGAAGCTAATTTAGCTTACGAAAAAAATCAATTGATTATTAATTATAATAATCAATTAAGTTATGTGTTAAACGACAAAGACAATGAGGCTCGTTTTGATAGTTTAGTATTAAAATACGACTTTGCTATTAATCCAAAAAGCAGGGGCTTATTGGCGGGGGCTTTAATTGATCAACAAAAATATAACCAAGCTCAAGTTCAATTAGATAGTTTGCAAAGTACCGACCCACAATTATCTAATTTTTTAGCTCAGTTAATGCAGTTGCGACAAATCGTAAATCAAATACAAGGTTATAGCGGCAATATTAAGCAAAGCATGGATAGCTTACGATTAAATAGGCCAGCTGCTTTAGCAGTAAAAGCTCAAGCTTTATATAATAGCATATTTAAAAAGCCGTTTGGGGAACAAATTTATTTAACGCAAGCACAACACAATAATGCAGCAAGAATTGCACAAATTGCTAAAGTTGAAGCGCAAATAGAAAACAGTATTATAGTTTTCCCTAATCCTACTAATAACCAAATTACTTTTATGTTTGGTAAAGAGAAACAAAAAAACTGTACTATTGAAATATATAATGCGAATGGGCAATTAGTAAAAAATATGGGTGTAGCTTTTGATAATGAAAGTGTAAGTGTTGAGATGCAGGATTTAAAAGATGGTATTTATTTTTACAGAATATATGATAATGAAAGACAGTTAAAAGCTGGTAAAATAGTTTTAATTAAATAATATGAAAACATTGGCGCAAATAGTAATATTTGTGCTTTGTTTTTGTTCAATAAATTACAAAGCACAAGTATATTTCAATAATAGATATGATACCTATAGTAGCTGTGATGGTACTAATAGTATTGATACTATGTTTAACGGTTATGTAAGTGCTGGGATAACATGCAGTACTGTTAGTTTTTACACATTTTTATTGAACAGCTATAATTATAATGGTACTATTAAAAACAGTAAAGCTTTTTTAATACCAAATAATAATTTTTTATCTAACTATGGTAAATATATTCGTTTAAATAATACGCAATTTTTAGTTAGCGGCAGTAGAGCTTATAAACCAGATACCACTTTAGCATTTTTGTGGAGATTTAATGCAAGTTTAGATAGTATATCTTACAAGGAATACGGGTTTCCTAATCAAACGAATGTAATAAGCGCACATATACAAAGTGGTAGTTATATTTATATGGTTGGTTATAATGATGTTTTATCTACAAACTCAGATATATTGCTAATAAAAACTGATACAGCTGGTAATGAAATTTGGAAAAACAAAATTGGTGTAGTGGGTTGGGATGAATCTGCTTATTCTATCCAAGTAACAGCGGATTCTAAATTAGCAATATGTGGCTACAAAGGTTTGCACAATACATCAAATGGAGGTATGTATTTGATGAAGGTTGATACTAATGGACAAATGATTTGGGATAAATATTATTCTACAATTTATGGTTCGTTCATGACTGTAAAAACTCTATCTGACAGCTCTTGTATAGTAGCTGGTGGAGACGGATTGAGTTGGGTAAGTTCAAATGTTTACAGTAAAAATGTAGCAGCTAGAATTGATGTTGACGGCAATGAAATTTGGAAAAAATATTATGGACCATTATCAAATAATACAGGGTTTGTAAGTATTATTGAAAACAACAAAGGAAATTTCACTATTGCTGGTCAAAGAACATACACAAACAATACAGTAAGTGGAACGGTTTATGAAATTAATCAAAATGGTGATAGTATTTTCAGTAAAGAGTATCGTTTATTACCTAATAGCCAAAATTACTTTAGAGATGTAATGCAAGTATATGATAAAGGTTACTGTTTTGCTGGCTTTTTAAGTCCTATGAATGGAGACGGAGGCTCCCAAGATATTTGGCTATTAAAAGTTGATAGTAATTTTTGTGAGAGCAATGTAAGTTGTGGTTATCCAACTGGGATAAGAAATATAAGTTTTGCATTGGGTGTTATGACTTTATATCCTAATCCTGCGCAAAATGAATTAATCTTTAAATTTGAAAATGGTGTGAGTGAAGATGCAACTATTGCATTCATGGATATTTTAGGCAAACTAGTTGTAGAATATCCCTTACAAATCAAAGTTAATAATGAGGCTAAATTAAACGTGAGTGAGTTACCGAATGGCTTGTATTATTACAGAATAAACCAACACAATGCTCCTAGTATCTCTGGTAAAGTCACTATTTTTAAATAAAAAAACAAAAGCCACACGCCCGTGGCATGTGGATTTGACCGAGCGGAGCGAGCCCCGCAATAAAGTGCTGAAAGCACACCTTATTTTGTGGGTGGGGATAATTTAGCTTATTTGGTTTTTGTCTGCCATTTGCTTTTGGCACAATTTACAAGAGTTGGCAACGCATCAGCTTGGAAGAAAACGAATAGTTTATTGAACAAAATAAAACGCAAAAAAAAAGACCGACTTGTCAGATCGGACTTTTAATGTAAGATTTTAAAGATTATTGGGGTATTACTCTTACAAACTTTGCTGAACTAGCAGCCGCATTACCTTTCTATAGAAAAGCAAAAAATTTACATATGATGTAAGATTACTTAAAATATTTGCAATTTATTAATTTAACAATAATTTGGATTTTAAAATAATAGTTATATATTCGTTTAAACCTTAAAATTAAAAATCATGATAAAAAACAATTTTATTTTTGGTGTTGCTAATCGCTTAGTACTTATTATAACCTTTATTTTATTAGTTAACACTAATTGCATTGCTCAAGCGCCTGCTGTAGAG
>JAGPCI010000337.1 GCA_018058165.1 Bacteroidia bacterium | reverse complement strand
CTTTTGTAGTTGTTATGAATATCAAAGAAATTTTAAACAACCGCATATTGATTTTAGATGGTGCAATGGGCACCATGATACAACGCTATACTTTAACTGAAGAAGATTTTAGAGATGAATCGTTAGCAAATCATACCAAACCATTAAAAGGCAACAACGATTTATTATCGTTTACTAGGCCAGATATTATAAAAGCAATACATGCCCAATATTTTGATGCAGGGGCTGATATTATTGAAACAAATACGTTTAGTGGAACCACCATTGCCCAAGCAGATTATGAGTTAGGTGAAGATGTAGTTTGGAAAATTAATTACCAATCGGCAAAAATTGCACGCGAAGTCGCTGATGAATATACCGCAAAAAATCCTGATAAACCAAGGTTTGTGGCAGGTGCTATGGGTCCAACAAATCGTACAGCTTCATTAAGCCCTGATGTAAACGACCCTGGTTTTAGAGCAATTACTTTTGATCAATTGGTAGCTGCATACAAATATCAAGTTAAAGGTTTGATAGAAGGTGGTGTAGATTTGCTTTTGGTTGAAACTATTTTTGATACGCTTAATGCCAAAGCTGCTTTGTATGCAATTGATGAATACATGGAAGAGACTGGAAAAAGTTATCCAATTATGGTAAGCGGTACAATTACAGATGCATCGGGTCGCACATTAAGCGGACAAACAACTGAAGCATTTTTAATATCGATGCAACATGCACCATTATTAAGCGTAGGTTTAAATTGTGCATTAGGCGCAAGTGCTTTGCGCCCATATTTGCAAATATTATCTACCAATGCCCCATTTTATGTAAGCGCATATCCTAATGCGGGCTTGCCAAACGAAATGGGACAGTATGATGAAAGCCCTAGGGCAATGGCTGCACAAGTTGAAGAGTTTTGTAAAGAAGGATTGGTAAATATTTTAGGTGGATGTTGCGGAACTACTCCTGAACATATAAAAGCAATTGCTGATATGGCTGCGAAATACCAACCTCGAAAGCTTGGAACAACTAATAACTAATTAATTTGGGGTATTAGTTAAATTATAATTTTAGAATAGGTTTTAAATTTAAAGGTATGGATTTACAAGTAATAATAGTAGCAATTATTATAGCTGGTGCATTATTTTATTTAGGTAAAACAGTGTTTAAAAATTCGCAAGGACATAGTTGCGAAAGTGGCAAGTGTAGCCAACACAAACCAATTGCTAAAAAATAAATCTAGGTAAACTGTTTTCAAAAAAATATATATTGCTCTAAATAAAATTATAGTGAGCAACAATTTATTTAGACGAAAAACCATACAACAAATTGCTAACGAGGCTGAAGAAAATCAGCAAAGTGAGCATAGACTTAAAAAAACGTTAAGCCTTCGCGATATTACCTCTATGGGTATTGCGGCTATTATTGGTGCGGGTATTTTTAGTACCATTGGAAACGCAAGTGCAAGCGGTGGTCCCGCGGTAATTTTACTGTTTATTTTTATTGCAATAGCGTGTTCGTTTTCTGCATTAAGTTATGCAGAGTTTGCAAGTAGTATTCCTATTTCGGGTAGTGCTTATACTTATGCTTATGCATCATTTGGCGAAATAATAGCCTGGATTATTGGCTGGGCATTGATAGTGGAATATGCTATTGGAAATATTGTAGTTGCAATAAGTTGGAGTGATTATTTTACTGGCCTAATGTCGGGGATAGGTTGGCATATACCTGCACATTTTACCATGGATTATTTAAGTGCAAAAAATGGTTTTGCAGAAGCCACAAGTTTATTGGCATCAAACCAAACTTTAACCCATTATTTAAAAGAGCAGATGTTGGCTTGGCAAACAGCACCCGAAATTTTTGGTTTTAAGATAATTTGCGATATTCCGGCTTTAGCCATTGTGTTTGCTATTACGGCTTTAATATATCGTGGAGTGCACGAAACCAAAACGGTAGGAAATTACTTTGTTGGGTTAAAATTAATTGTAATTGTTTTGGTGATTATTGTTGGTGCATTTTATGTTAACCCAGAAAATTGGAGTCCGTTTGCACCTAATGGATTTAAGGGCGTTTTACAAGGTGTAGCCTCCGTATTTTTTGCATACATAGGTTTTGATGCACTGGCAACAACTGCCGAAGAATGTAAAGACCCCAAGCGAGATTTACCCAAAGCCATGATGGCCTCACTTATTATTTGTACCATTTTGTATATGCTTATTTCGCTCTCGCTAACAGGTATGGTTAGTTATAAGGAGCTAGCTGTTGGAGATCCTTTAGCGCATGTTTTTAGTTTATTAAATGTAAATTGGATGAGTGGAATTGTTGCTGTAAGTGCTGTAATTGCAATGGCTAGTGTATTGTTGGTTTTTCAGAATGGCCAACCCAGAATTTGGATGAGCATGAGTCGTGATGGGTTATTACCAAAACGTTTTAGCAAAATTCATCCTAAGTATAAAACTCCTGCTTTTAGTACAATAGTTACTGGATTTTTTGTGGCTATACCGGCTTTGTTTTTAAATTTAAAAGAAGTAACAGATTTATCAAGTATAGGAACATTGTTTGCATTTGTGGTAGTAAATGCGGGTGTTATTCGCATGGAGTCTCATCGTAACGAATTTCATAGTGGATTTAAAGTGCCATACATAAATGGTCGATTATTGGTTCCGTTATTGTGTTTAGTAAGTCTATTTTTATTTATAGTGTTTGATAATACAAATACATTTAAAAACATACAT
>JAGPCI010000336.1 GCA_018058165.1 Bacteroidia bacterium | reverse complement strand
TTTCATTTTCGTAACTTAAATGGCGCTTTAATACTACAAACCTAAAATCACCAGTAATATTAAGTTTGCTTAATGATGCATATCTACTGGTAACATCTACTTCGTGGTTTTTCATTAATTCTTCCACCACTTTTCTAAAGTAGAAATTAATTTTTTGTTCAACCCTAAAGCCTAATCTAAAATCAATTTTAATAATATCGTGGCTTGCAATATGGTCTACTTTATATTGCATGGTATATGGCTGATCATCCACATGTATGTGTACAAACCAATAGATATCTGCGCGTTTTGGTTGCTTTTGAAGTATGCTGTACACAACCTTGTTTTCTACTTCAAGGGAGTTATCTGTACTGGTTAAATAAACCAAATGGGTAGCATATTTTGGTACCGTAGTATCGTTGCTTAGTTGTTGTAAAATAGGGATATAGTCACGCAATTTTACAAACTCAGTTAAACGGTTTTTTATTTTACGGCCTTTATACCAAACCCACATTATGGTAATAAACAGCATGCTAATTAATAAAGTCATCCAGCCACCATGTGGTATTTTTATAATATTGGCAACTAAAAAACAGGCCTCAATAGATAAGTATACTGTAGTTATAATAAGTACAATGGCTTTTGGTGTTTTTATTTTGCGTAGGTAACTCGATAATAAAATTGTAGTCATCATCATGGTGGTAACAATAGCTAAACCATATGCAGCCTCCATTCTCGATGATTCTTTAAAATACAAAACAATGGCAATACAACCTGCCCATAAAATCCAGTTTACACTTGGCACATACAATTGTCCTTTAGCATCTGATGGGTATTTTATGCGCACTTTAGGCCAAACATTTAATCGCAATGCTTCACTAATTAAAGTAAACGAACCGCTAATCATAGCCTGACTTGCAATAATGGTAGCTAAAGTAGCCACCACAATGCCTGGTATTAAAAACCATTGAGGCATTATTGCATAAAATGGGTTGATATTAGCTGCTTCACTTCCTATACTTTTTATTACCCAAGCGCCTTGTCCAAAGTAATTTAAAATTAAAGTAGCCTTTACAAATATCCAGCTTATGCGAATGTTCTTTTTACCGCAATGCCCCATGTCAGAGTATAAAGCTTCAGCGCCAGTTGTGCATAAAAATACAGCACCTAATAACCAAAATCCTTGCGGGTAGTTTACCAGCAAGTTATAGGCATAATAAGGGTTTAAAGCTTTTAAAACTTCGGGGTGATAGGATAAACTCATTGCACCTAATGTACCCAACATTAAAAACCAAATAAACATAACTGGTCCAAAAACTTTACCCACTATGCTAGTTCCTACACGCTGTATTAAAAACAGAGTAGTAATAATGGCAATTACAATAGGAATGGTAGGAATATCTGGATAAATAATGAGTAAACCTTCAACTGCTGATGAAACAGAAATTGGTGGTGTAATCATACCATCGGCAAGTAAGGCACAACCACCAATTATTGCGGGCAAAATTAGATAAGGCCTTCGCCTACGAATGAGTGCATAAAGCGAAAAAATTCCTCCTTCACCATTATTATCTGCACGTAATACAATAATTACGTATTTAATGGTGGTTTGTAAAGTCAGGGTCCAAAAAACAGCTGATAATCCGCCAAGAATTAAATCTTCTGTGATGATTTTATTAGCAATAATTGCTTTAAAAACATAAAGTGGAGAGGTTCCAATATCACCGAAAATGATGCCCATTGTTACCAACAAGCCAGCCATTGATACTTTTGACAACTTATTACTATCGTTCACAGATATATTGTTATGCGCTAAAAATGATAAAAGGGTATTTTAGTTTTTTTAAAAGGCGTATTCAGATATAAAATGTAAGCGGAATAACATCACTTCTTCTTTAGAAAAATCATTGCTAAATTCGTTTACTGCGGCATCAATGTTATCTTCCTGTGCACCTCTAAAATAATCCATTACTTCTTCTTGAAGGTCATCGTCTGCCATGTCTCCAATATAACTTCTAAGGTTAAGCTTGGTTCCACTTAAAATAATGTTTTCCATTTCATTAAGTAAATCATCCATTTTAAAACCTTGCGAGCGGGCAATGTCTGGTAAGTTTACTTTTTTATCAATATTGGTAATTATGGCAATTTTTTTAGCCGATTTATTTACCACCGATTTCATCACCATTTCATCTAATTTTTCAATATCGTTTTCTTTAACGTATTTCTCAATTAGCTCAATGTATGGTTTGCCAAATTTGGTTGCTTTGCCTTTGTTTACTCCTGATATTCTAGACAACTCATCCAAACTAGTTGGATATTTGCTAGCCATTTCTTCTAATGAAGGTTCTTGGAAAATAACATACGGAGGTAAGTTGTTTTGTTTGCCCACCTTTTTGGTTAGGTCTTTTAACATAGCAAATAAAACTTCGTCATAAACGTTTTCTACTTCTACATCTTTTTCATCCTCATCGGTAACTTTATCAAATTTTTGGTCTAAAGCAACTTCAATTTTGGTAGGTTTTTTCAAATAGGCTTCACCCTTTTCGTTAACACTTAATAATCCATAGTTTTCTATGTTTTTGGTGATATACCCATTAAGCAACAATACACGTATAAGTGATTTCCAGAAGTTTTCATCCTCTGATTTTCCTTGCCCGAAATAAGGAAGTTTTTCGTGGCCACTTAAAGTTACTTCGTGTGTTTTTTTACCAATAATAATATCTACAACGTGGCTTAATAC
>JAGPCI010000335.1 GCA_018058165.1 Bacteroidia bacterium | reverse complement strand
AGCTAATTCCATTAAACGATGCTTGC
The DNA here is from genome assembly GCA_018058165.1 of Bacteroidia bacterium. Classification (GTDB taxonomy): domain Bacteria; phylum Bacteroidota; class Bacteroidia; order UKL13-3; family UKL13-3; genus UBA6183. The sequence continues at coordinate 2,697 of JAGPCI010000335.1, read as the reverse complement.
CATTGGTAAGTAAATTGTCCGTTTGCGCCTGTGGCCAATTGTATTGTCCTCAAAGTATCGGCTTGTGTATTGAAACAAATACTCTGATTGGTTGAGATAACCGGTTTAGTTAATGCTGGTAATATTGATAAACTGAAAACATCACTGGTATCATAATTAATTGAAGCCGAAGAAGAGTCAACAATACATCTCAGTTTTTTGCTACTAAAATTGGCATTATTTGTATTGATTATCAACGTATCATCAAAAACACCTTGAAATACATTGCCAGTTAACAAATTACTCCAACCTCCAGAAGAAGAATCTTGCCACAAAAAAGACGAACCGGAGTATGGCGGACCAACCACAACTTTTACAATTTGACCATTACAAGTAATAAGATTAGTGGGGGTAATATTAACAACCTGTGAGAATAGATTGGTTGGAGTAACTAAGCAGGTTAAAATGGTTATTAAGATTAAATTTAATTTCATACTTACTACGAAATAAGGCTAATATATTAGCTTTCCAAAATAAATCACTCATACCATGTTAAATAATTTATGATATCATTCATTTCTTAGATTTCAATTTGCCATCAGGAACTAAACGCGTCTAAATTTTTGAATTAATTGATAATTTACGGGCTTTAAAAAACTAGTAGTAATCTACACTAGTAATACAGAAAATCATTTCCTTAAAAAACTATATAGTTGCTAAACTTCCTATAAAATATCTTAAAATACACTTTATAGTTGCTAATAACAAAAACAATGTTACTTTTGTTTGGTCTAAAACCTATGAAAACAGAAGCAGAAATAGCATCATTTTTAAAAGACTTTAAAGAAAAAATGAAATTTTGGGATGTGCTTTTTCGTGATGATAGAGGCAAAAATGCACAAGCTTTAATTGATTTAGAACTTCGCCCAATTGATAGAAAAAACACCTTAGAAACACTTGAAATCATAGACTACAGCGAAGGCCCAATTAAAGAAAATCTTTATGGAGGAGCAGATATGTGGGTGTTTGGTAAAACCATTAAAAAACGCGAAGTGTATATTAAAATAACAATGGGTGCGATGGGCAGCAGTGTAATCTGCATTTCATTTCATCTGGCCCAATACAAAATGAATTATCCTTTAAAATAACCCAATATGAAAAGCCCAATTACTGGTAAAGAAATGATTTTGACCAAAGAAAAAAGGTTGATGGAATTTAGAAAGGAAATGTTTGAAATTATATTTCATTTTTACAAATGCGAAGATAGTGGCGAACAATTTACCACAACATTATTAGATGAGGTAAATATGAACCAAGTATATAACCAATACCGCGATAAGTTTAATATTCCATTTCAAGATGAGATTATTAAAACTCGAGAAAAGTATCAAATACCAGCATCAAAAATGTCGGTTATTTTAGGGTTTGGGGTGAATAGTTACCGCCAATACGAAGCAGGCGAAATGCCCAGTGTTTCTAATGCTAGGCTAATACAAATGATTAACGACCCTAAGAAATTTATTGATATGGTAATGCTGTGCGATTTGTTGGATGATAATACCAAAACAAAGTACATGAATACTGCCCAGTTGATTATTGAAGCACAGCAAAGAAATGGCACTAGCTTTAACTTAAACGAATACTTACTTGGCAACCATTTGGCAGATATTTACTCGGGATACAGAAACCCCAACCTAGAAAAATTTACAGAAATGGTGGTGTATTTTTCAGAAAAAAATCAGCCATACAAAACTAAAATGAATAAGCTGCTATTTTATGCTGATTTTTTAATGTTTAAACAAAGCTGTTATTCAATTAGTGGTGTAAGATATAAGGCCATTGATATGGGACCAGTACCCATTAATTTTCAAAGTATTTTTGAGTTTTTAGCAAACAACAATGTAATTGATATTACATACACACAATTTGAGCAGGGTTATACTGGCGAACAATTTAAAGTTAGAAAAAACAGGCCATTTAATGCGCAACTTTTCTCTGAAGAAGAACTAACTGTGATGCAAAAAATTGCTTCTGCTTTTAAAACAACAAGTACAACCGATATTATAGAAATGAGTCATTTAGAAGAAGCGTGGAAAACAAACCATAAGGACAAAAGCATTATTAGTTATGCCTATGCTTTTGATTTAAATGCAATTTGATGGTTAAGCATTAAACTTTTTAGCATCCAACTCTCTAAAAAACTTTATCTTCTTTATAAAATGATCGGCTACAATGCTGCCTTGGTATATGCCATGCAGTTGACTAAATGGTTTGTATACTTTATTGGTTTTACGCAACTTCCACCATTTGCCAAACTTAAAAAAGTAAGCAGCGTGCGCTTTATGAATTGCCGCACTGTATTTTGGCGAACCGTTTATTAAGAAAAATATCGAGCTTAACAAATCCAAAGTTGACCGCACCGGAATTAACCAAATTAACGTACTTATTGGCAAGTTTTTGGTAAGCATAATTAAGCTATTCCTAAAATTTAAATACGTTTTTTGAGGACTTTGTTTACTTAAAGTTCCGCCACCCACATGATACACCACCGATTGCGGAACAGTTACCAATTGATGGCCTGCAAGCTGCATACGCCAACACAAATCAATCTCTTCCATGTGGGCAAAAAAGTGTTCGTCAAATCCATTTAAGCTGTTAAACACTTCAGCACGCACAAACATACATGCACCTGTAGCCCAAAAAGCTGAATGCGTATCG
>JAGPCI010000077.1 GCA_018058165.1 Bacteroidia bacterium | reverse complement strand
GTATTTATATGACCAACGATTATTATAAGTGCAATCAATCCCATTTGAAAATATAGTAATACTTCCCGTTCCGTCCCAAAAACCACAACTGGTAATTGGTATTTCATTCTTTATGTCAATACCATCTGCAGTGTATGCAAAAGCAGCAAAATCCCATTTCCCTAGTAATTGGCTTTTATCTGCACTGCCCTTTTGTAATAGATAATTACAAACGTTTTTAATAGGTTCATCCTTTTTGCATCCACCCAAAAGTATTACTGCAAAACAAAATATTAATAATTTCTTCATAGTGCTTTATTTAATTAATCAAATTAACAACAAACCTTCATACAATACAATACAATACAATACAATACAATCAGCTAAAAATCAGCAAATTAAATTTATAGTATTTATTAAAAAAGGATAACTAAAACGATTTAACGCATTTTCTACTAAATAATTGAGGCATTAAAGTTATTTGGTTTGATGCAGAATAAATAATGATGATTTACTTACACCCAAAAGTATTAAAAATATCAGGAATCACACAAAATAACACACTTATTTTTTTTTGAAAAAAGGGCATAAAAAAAACCAACAAAATTTGTTGGTTTTTAGTGCGGAGAGTGAGGGATTCGAACCCCCGGACCTGTAACAGTCAACAGTTTTCAAGACTGCCGCATTCGACCACTCTGCCAACTCTCCACTGCAAAAGTAAGTTTAGCCATCAAATCTCCAAAATATATTTTTAATAAATAGTTAAGCCATTGAATAGCAAAATAAAAAAACTAAAAAAGCCCGCAATTGCGGGCTTTTTTAATTAAAAATTTATACTTTTTAGTTAACTAAAACCTTTTGTGTAATTACCGATTCGCCAACTTTAACTTTAATAAAGTACATGCCATTAGATAAACCAAAAGCAGTTCTATCAAAATTAACTGTTTGCATTCCTTCGGTTTGTTTGCCATCAAATAAGCTAGCTACTTTTTTACCTACTATATCATAAACTTCGATAGTAGTATTTGCAGCTGCTGGTAAGCTATAGCTAATTTGAGCAGAAGTATTAAATGGATTAGGATAAACATTTAAGCTAATGTCTTTAGCTGTTAACTCATCCAAACCTACTTTTTGTCCAATAATAAAATTATCTAAATATAAGTTATTACCACCTTCGTTAGAGAATGTAATACGGAAACGTACATTAGGTTGTTTAGGAACTGTAGTACCTGATACTGTTAGTTCTTTCCATTGACCAGCATTAACTGGAATAAAATCTATGAAAGTGTTAAGAGGACTTACTACCGTTGATAAAGTAGCACCAGAAACAGTTCTTAAGCTTATCCAATTTAAACCACAATTGGTTGAGTATTGAACACCTAAATTATCTGAAGATGTTGCAGTACCAACAGTATTTGGAGCAAAAGCGTAATTAAACTTAATGTATGGAGCCGAAGCAGCCGATAAATCAAACGAAGGCGAAACTATGCTATATAATGAACCATACATGCCACTTGAGTTCCCTCTTAATAAAATTGATTTCTCGCCACTAAAAACTCCACCACCAGATACTTGCCATTGCCTTATAGCATCGCCTTTTAATTCCCAACCATCTGTTGTCATTGGATAATCAGGGTTAAATGCCGCATAATTGATAACTGCAGGCTGAGTAACGTTTAATGCATTAGTAAACGTTTTGGCATTTTCGCCATTAGCATTCCCTACCTTAAAGGTAATTGTTTTTAAGCCAGGAGTTGAGTAAGAAACATTAGCTGGATTTTTATCTGTTGATGTTTGAGGAGTTGCTCCTTCACCAAAATTCCACTCGTAGGTAGTGGCAGTGCCATTGTATGATAAATCTGCAAAATTCATTACCGTTCCTACACAAACTTGACGCTCGTATGCAGGCTGACTGTTTATAGTAATCCCAAATGCTGGAGTTGGAGCACATGCAGTAACAGGATCTGTAACACCTGTAGCTATCATATTTTCGGCAGAAACCAATTGTCTGCGATAAAGTTCGATTGATTGGTGCATGCGCGCAATTTGCTGTTTGGTAAACATATTACTTGCACAACTACCATTAAAATAATCCATAAAATTTTCTTGCATATCAGGTCTATCCCACGATACCAAAGTGTCTCTATAATTAGTGTAATAGGTACTATCAGGAGTTACAACGGTATCCTTAAGAGTTAACACAACTCTATCGTTTAAACAAGTGTTAGACAATGGTTGATTACAACGATTACGTAATGGTTCTGTAGTAGATGGATTAAAATAAGTTGGTGGGGTATCATCAACACCATCGTTTTGTACCTCGCACGAATCAACCGCTTGAAATGGATGATATAATCCTAACCAATGTCCAGCTTCGTGCGTTGTTGTAGTTTGAAATGGAGTTTCATTCGAATCATTTGGATTGGGGGCTGCAGTACCAATCATTCCAAATTGCTCATTAATTACCATTACACCATCAGTTAATGCAGACCATGCTCCACCTGCATAAAAAGGAAACTGAGCATATCCAGCTACCGAAAGACCGGAACCTTTATTAATACCCTTTACTACCCAGATATTAAAATATCTTTTAGTATCCCAAACACTTGTTTTTTTCAAGTTATCGTTACCATCTGATAATGCCGAAGATTGAACACGTACAATACCATTTGTGCAATTACCATTAGGGTCTTTGCGTGCAAGTCTAAATTCTATTTCCGCATCACCAGCAGTTTCTTTAAAATCAAAAGGGTTGCCGTTAAGTACACCTGTTCTTCTGTTGGTAGAATCTGCGTTTAAATTTCTAAAACTTTTATTTAAAAAATCAATTTCACTTTGCACTTGCGCATTGCTTATATTATCACTAGCACCAGGGCTTGCATAAAATACGTGCACCACCACAGGGATGATATATTTAGGAGCGCCCGATTTTTTCTTATTTTGAGCAAGTGCTGCTTTATAATCACCAGAAATTTTGTACGCCTCCCAAGCTTGTTTTGCTTGAGCTTCGGCAATTTTAAATTCTGGATGTTGGGCTTGCAACGCTTTGCTGTGCTCATCAGTACCACAAACGTGTGTTTGCTGTGCAAAAGCACTAAGTGTACCTAGTATTACACTGGTTCCTAAAAGTATTCTTTTTATCATAGCTTAAATATTCTTCGTTATAATATAATGTGGCAAAATAAAAATTATTTTTAAGGTAGACAACCCAATTTTTAAAATGGTTGCACCAAGGTTTGCTATCAAGCTGTTACAGTTTCTAATTACAATTAAATATCAAGGTATTACCCAACTATTGCATCGGTTATGCTAGTTTTTCGTGGCAATTCCCAAACCTCTAGTTTACTCATGTTTTTGCCATTTACTTCAAAACGTAAGGCCGTACTTACTGCATGAAATCCTTTTTGGCCTGCTGCACCCGGATTAAAATGCATCAAACCATAGGTTTTATCGCGCATAACTTTTAGTATGTGTGAATGTCCACAAACCATCACATCTGGCCTGTTTGCTTTAATAAGTTCGCTGCATTTATGCGAGTATTTGCCAGGATAACCTCCAATATGAATCATCAATACCTTTAATTCCTCTGCTTTAAAAATAATATGTTCGGGCATTTCTATTCTTAATTCCTTTCCATCAATATTACCCCAAACCGTTTTTAAAGGCTTAAAAGCTTTAAGTTTATTAAAAGTATCAATATCACCCCAGTCGCCAGCATGCCAAATCTCATCACAGTTCTTAAAAAAGTTATATAATTGCGGTGGTATATCACCGTGCGTATCCGATAAAATTCCGATTCTTAACATCGTTCAAAAATATATAAATCTGTATGACAATTTACTTAATTATAATTACCGTAATAGTAAGTTTAGTTTGTTTTAATAATGCTAAACTAAATAGTGATTTAATTTTTAATCCTTATAAAGTTAAACACCTTAACCAATGGTATCGCATGGTAACAAGTGGTTTTCAACATGCTGATTATATACATTTATTTATAAACATGTTTGTATTATTTAGTTTTGGGCAGGCTGTAGAACAATACTATTCGTTTGTATTTGGTGCGTATAGTAAATGGGTGTTTTTGTTGCTTTATTTAAGTTCAATATTTGCAGCCAACGTATCAACCCAATATAAATACCAAAATAGCAGCGGGTATAATGCTTTAGGGGCGAGTGGTGCTGTAAGTGCAGTATTGTTTACCAGTATTTTATTCGACCCATTTAACAAAATTTATTTGTATGGAATTATAGGATTACCCGGAATATTATTGGGAGTAGCTTACTTAGTTTATAGTTTTTATATGGGTAAAAAACAAAATGATAATGTAAACCACGAAGCCCATTTGTATGGTGCAATTTATGGGATACTATTTACCATTGCATTAAAACCTAGTGTTATAAATATCTTTATTCATCAGGTGATGTTACAGTTTTAAAAGTAAAAACCGGACCTAAAATCTAGTGGCGAATTTCTAAAACTTCTATTAGGGTCGTGCAATAAATCATAAAGAACAAGAAAATAAACATTAGCCCTTTCTGATATAGGTTGATTAATTCCACCTCCTAAATAAAAAGCGCTTACCCATTCTCTATTTATATCGGCAGTTGTTGTATTATACACTTTAAAATTTAGTGGCATATACTCTGCATGTGCAAAAACCGACTCAAACAAAACTTGCCTAGCAAATATATTTGCACCATAAGCATTATCACTAATATTAACTGTGCCAAGTGCTGAAATATAATCGCGCGACCAATAGTAATAAGTTAAACCAGCACCAACCAATGTCATATCGGTAAACCTATAAAATGCCATGGGTTGCACCGTAAAAAACGAGCCATAGTTAGAAAATGAGCCACCTATATTTCCACCAAACGAAACCTTATCGTACCATTTTGGTCCCATTCTTTTATCTTCTTCCTCCTTCTTTTTCACTTGTTGTTCTTCTTCAACTTTTTCAGGGTCGAGTTGCTCGAGTTTACGTTGGCCATAAACATTTGCAGAAGCAACAAAACAAAGCAACAAAATTATGATAAAGATTTTTTTAATCATGCTAAACATGGTACAAAACTACTAACTAAAAACTATCTTGATAAATTATTTAGCATTTAATTAGTATTTACGGTGATAATACTTATAATTTCGCAGCAATTTAAGCTTCTTTAACTATTTATTATGAGCAAAATTCACAATTTTTCTGCCGGACCGGCAATTTTACCTAAATCAGCCATTGATGCTTCTGTAGAAGCGTTACAAAATTTTGAAGGTACTGGCTTATCTTTAATTGAAGTTAGTCACCGTAGTAAAGAGTACGAAGCTGTAGTGGCTGAGGCCTCACAACTTGTAAAAGACATTTTAAAACTAGGTGATGATTACGCAGTAGTGTTTTTACAAGGTGGTGCAAGTTTACAGTTTGATATGATACCAATGAATTGGTTGGGCGAAGGCGAAACTGCTGCATATACCAACACGGGCGTTTGGGCATCGAGGGCTATTAAAGAAGCCAAGATAATGGGTAACGTTAATGTAGTAGCGAGTAGCGAGGATAAAAACTTTAGCTATTTACCAAAAGGTTATAATATTCCGGCAGATGCTAAATATTTTCATTGCACAAGTAACAATACCATTTATGGTACAGAAATGTTTGACTTCCCTGAAACCAATGGTGTGCCACTAATTTGTGATATGAGTTCTGATATTTTTAGTCGCCCGTTTGATGCAAATAAATTTGATATGATTTATGCAGGTGCGCAAAAAAACATGGGCCCAGCGGGTACTACTTTAGTAATCATTAAAAAATCTTTCTTAGAAAAACGTGTTACTAAAAAATTACCAACTATGTTAGATTATAAAATTCATATAGATAATGGTAGCATGTATAACACACCAAGTGTTTTTGCCATTTTTGTATGTATGCATACCTTACGTTGGGTTAAAGAAATTGGCTTAGAAGCAATGGAAGTGCGTAATAAAGCTAAGGCAGATTTATTGTATAATGAGATAGATCGCAATAGTTTATTTGTTGGCACAGTTGCTAAAGAAGACCGTAGCAGAATGAATGTAAATTTTGTGCTAAACAACCCTGAGTTTGAAGCAGAATTTTTAAACCTTTGTAAATCTAAAAGCCTTAGTGGTTTAAAAGGACATCGTTCTGTTGGTGGTTTGCGCGCCAGTTTATACAATGCATTAAGTATTGAAAGTGTGCAAGCATTGGTTGATACTATGAAGGAGTTTGAAGAAAGCAAAAAGTAAGTAGTTGGTTGGTTGATGAGTTATAGGTTGATGAGTTACTGGTTGATATAATAAATTAACTAAATTTATTTATCGTACGATGAATTAGCGGTTTGGAAAGAATGTATAAACTTATGAAAAGTAATTTCTGCATTGGTTAAAAAATTTCCTGAAAGTGAAAAATTTAGACTTACAGATCAGTTACTTCGTACATCAAAATCGCCATGTGCTAATATTGCTGAAGGACATGGAAGATATCATTACCAAGAAAACATACAGTATTGTAGAATTGCTAGAAGTTCGTTATCTGAAACACTAACCCACTTAACTGATACACTAGACGAAAACTACATTACACAAGATGAATTCAATCAACTTTTAAACCAAATACAATCATGTACTGTTTAATCAATGGATACATTAATTTTTTAGAGAAACAAAAAAAGAAATCTTAATAAATGGATGATGGTACTAACCAATAACCTTATTAACTAGTAATAAATAACTAAAATAATGATAAAAATATTAGCGAACGATGGCATTGATGCCAATGGAAAAAAAATATTAGAAAATGCTGGTTTTAGCGTTGACACAAACAAAATTGCACAAGAAAATTTAGCTAGTGAGTTAAACAAATATGATGCAATTTTAGTGCGTAGTGCTACCAAAGTGCGTAAAGATTTAATTGATGCTTGCCCTAATTTAAAAGTAGTTGGACGTGGTGGTGTTGGGTTAGATAATATTGATGTAGCTTATGCAAAAAACAAAGGCATTTCTGTTATAAACACTCCCGCCTCTTCTAGTGTATCTGTTGCTGAACTTGTATTTGCACACATTTTTAGTGGTTCAAGATTTATACAAATTACCAACCGTGTAATGCCCGAAAAAGGTAATACAGAATTTGGCAACCTTAAAAAAGCAGCAAGCAATGGTATTGAACTAAAAGGTAAAACCATGGGTATTTATGGTTTTGGAAGAATTGGCCAAGAAGTAGCTAAAATTGCAATTGGATTAGGTATGAAAGTATTGGCATTTGACCCATACGTTACTATTGTTGATTTAAGTTTAGATTTACCAGGCTTAGGTCAAAACTCTCGTATAAAAGTTAGTATAAACACCGTTAGCGAAGAGTCGGTTATAAAACATTCTGATTTTATCACTTTTCATGTACCATTTAACGAAGGCGATAAAGCAATTATTGATACAGCTAAAATGGCTAAAATGAAAAAAGGTGTTGGCTTAATTAACTGCTCACGTGGTGGTGTAATTAGCGAAGCCGATTTACTTGAAGCATTAAACAGCGGACAAGTAGCATTTGCAGGCCTAGATGTTTTTGAAAAAGAACCTCCAGTTAACATGGCCATTTTACAACATAGCAACGTAAGTTTAAGTCCACATATTGGTGGTAGCACGGTTGAGGCTCAAAACCGTATTGGTATTGAATTAGCAGAAAAAATTATCGAGCATTTTAAGAAATAAAATTTACTTAAATAGTGATTAAATAGGCTACCTTATTCTGGTGGCCTATTTTTTTTAGTTTACTACTCCTAATTTTTATATAAAATGGACTAGCTAACCCATTATTGATTCAACAATATCGACATAATTTTATAAATTTAATCCCTTTATAAAGTCAATTAAAGTTGTTAAGTTCGCTCCAAAATAAGGTTCATAAAATAATCGTTTAAAAAACAAACATGGCAATAGTAAAACCGTTTAAGGCATTGCGCCCTTCACGAGATAAAGTAGCTCAAATTTCGGCCCCGTCATACGATTCTGGTAACAGAGAAAAGTCGTACCACGAACTTCAAACAAACCCATATAGTTACTTACACATTGTTAAACCTTATTTGCACTTTAAAGGAGAAAAGAAAAACCCAGAAAAACATTTCCCATTAGGTTTAGATTATTTATCAAAGTTTAAAGCTGAAGGTTGGTTTACGAAAGACGAAAGCGACTCTTATTATATTTATCGTGTAATTAAAGGAAGCAATGCTTACACTGGAATTATTGCTGCTGCAAGCGTTGATGATTACAATAAAAATGTAATTTTAAAACACGAAAATACATTAACCGAAAAACAAGATGAATTAGCTGATCATATCAGGTGGTTTAAACAATTGGGCAACCCTGTTTTATTAACCTACCAAGACTCTATCAAAATAGATGAGCTTATGGAGCATTATATTGAAAACCATGCTCCAGAATATAATTTTATTAGCAGCGACCAATTAAAACATAACTTATGGGTTGTAAATAAAACCGAAGACATTAACTTAATAAGAACTGAGTTTGAGCAAATACCCAATTTATATATAGCAGATGGACATCATCGTAGCGCGGGCTCTTCGGCTTATTGCGAGTATAAACGAACTGCCGAACCTTTGTTTAATGGCGAAGAGTTATTCAACTTTTTTCCGGTTTGTTTAATCCCTGCATCAAAACTACATATTTTTGAATACCACCGTTTGGTTAAAGATGAGTTGGTAAACAACCCTGAATTTATTGCCAAAGTTGCCGAATATTTTGATGTAATACCTAGTGGTAATTTGCCGGTGCAGCCACTTAAACCAAAAGAGTTAGGATTGTATTTTAACAACACAGCCTACTTATTAAAGCTTAAACCTAATTTTTTAGAAAGCCTTACAGGTATTTTGAATAACTTAGATGTTAGTATTGTTGAAGAGTTTTTGCTTAAACGCATTTTTAAAATTCATGATAGTAAAACTGATAAACGACTTTCATTTATTGATGGAAGTAAAGGAATATTAACCTTGCAAGAAACCATTGACAAAAAAGAATTTGATTTGGCCATTACTCTTTATAAAACTTCTGTTGAAGAAGTAAAAGCAGTAGCAGAAAACAACTTAATTATGCCACCTAAATCTACTTGGATAGAACCCAAACTAAGAACTGGCTTAATAATTTACGAAACAGAATAAGCTAATCCATTTAAATCAATTTTGTTATCGCATTGCATTTGTTATAAGCCACACTTATGATGAATATAAAATGATAACTACTGGAACTATTGTTACATTAAGATTGGATATTTTTAACTTACCTTTACACATCTAAAACTAAAAGATTTAATACATAATATACAATGACAACAACAACCACCGAACACTTAGAGTGCTTAATTATTGGTAGCGGTCCTGCTGGATATACTGCTGCTATTTACGCTGCGCGTGCCGATATGAAACCTGTTGTGTATACTGG
>JAGPCI010000334.1 GCA_018058165.1 Bacteroidia bacterium | reverse complement strand
ATATCACACTGACCCCATGTGGGATTATAACTATGAAAGGTCATGTGTGTCATTTTGAAGATGAAATACTAATAGCATTAGATAATGCCGAATGTTTTGTAGTTAAAAATCAGCAACTAATTATTCATTACAAAGAGCAAAACAACAGAAACATTTTAATATTAAACAAAAACGAATAAACATCATGAAAGCAAGGCGAGTATTGTAATGATTTTTTGTTTTGTATTTGGCTAACAAGCAAATGCTTGTACGTCCAAATAACCAATGCTTATGATTAAAGTAAAATTACTTTTAAGCACAGTACTTTTGTGGTTTTAATGGTTACTTTTGCAGCTAATTTAAAACACTTTTAAATCGTGAACGAAGTACAATTTATTGGCGAACACCTTATATACGGAAACCTTGGTCATTTAGCTGTTGTGGTTTCATTGGGTACAGCAATTATCGCAACTTTTGCATACTTATTTGCTGCAAATAATCCCGAAGAAAAATCGTGGCAAAAAATTGCAACTGCCGCATTTTATACCCACACATTTGCTGTTTTTAGCATTGTGTTTATGTTGTTTTTAATAATACGTTTACACTTATTCGAGTACCATTATGCATGGCAACATTCGTCAACTGATTTACCTCTAGAATACATGATTTCGTGTTTCTGGGAGGGACAAGAAGGTAGCTTTTTGTTATGGATTTTTTGGCATGTGGTAATTGGTAACATACTGGTTAAAACAGCCAAAAGCTGGAAGTTTGAAGTGATGACAGTGGTGATGATGTGCCAAATTGTATTAACATCTATGCTAATTGGTGTTAAGGTTTTTGGTTATAAATTAGGAAGTAGCCCGTTTGAGTTATTGCGAAACGCAGTAGAAGGACCGATATTTAAACAAGCCGATTATTTAAGTAAAATTACTGATGGTAATGGATTAAACCCATTATTGCAAAACTATTGGATGGTAATACATCCACCAACATTGTTTTTTGGCTTTGCCACTACAATTGTACCTTTTGCATATGTTATTGCCGCCTTATGGAAACGTGATTACATTGGTTGGGTAAAACCAGCATTGCCATGGGGATTAATTAGTGTAATGGTGCTTGGTGCTGGTATTATTATGGGTGGTTTTTGGGCCTACGAAAGTTTAAGTTTTGGTGGATATTGGGCTTGGGATCCAGTTGAAAACGCATCGCTTGTACCTTGGTTAATTTTAATTGCTGCAGTACATGTAATGGTTATTTATAAAACAACCGGCAACTCACTTATTGTGGCTATGATTTTAATAATTGCCACTTTTTTATTGGTATTGTATGCCACATTCTTAACCCGAAGCGGTGTATTAGGCAATGCATCTGTGCATTCGTTTACTGACTTAGGCATGAGCGGACAATTATTGGTGTTTCTGTTTGCCTTTTTAGGGCTGGCTATATTTATGCTTGTTTTACGTTGGAAAGGGTTGCCTCGAAGCAGTAAAGATGAAGATGCATACACCCGTGAGTTTTGGATGTTTATAGGTAGTTTGGTTTTAACCATTTCGGCATTTCAAATTATATTAACCACATCAATTCCGGTATTTAATAAAATATTTGGAAGTAACTTGGCACCACCTAGTGATGTGATACAACATTATAATAAATGGCAAATGCCTATGGCAATTATTATTGCAGTATTAACAGGGGTTAGCCAATTGTTAAAGTACAAAAAAAATACCAAGCAAGCATTGGTAATTATTTTAACACATGTAGTTGTTGCTATTGTATTATCTACAGCAGCAATGTTTTTGTTCGAGATTAAAAGTTGGTTTTATATAGGTTTAATGTTTGCATCGGTATATGCAATTGTGGCCAATATATATACCATGCGCCCATATTTTACCGGTAAATTTAAAATGGCTGGAGCCAATGTTGCACATATAGGTTTTGGTTTTTTATTGATTGGAGTGTTGGTTTCATCAGCTAATAAAAAGGTAATATCAATTAACCAAAGTGGTATGCAACTAAACCCCGAGTTTGATGCACAAGCTAATATGGAACACGTTTATCTTGAAAAGAAAAAAGCTTTACTTATGGGTGATTATGAGATTGAATATAAAGCCGATTCAACTGAGTGGGTTAATAATTATTTTCAAGTGCATTACAAAAAAATCAATCCAAAAACCAACGAAGTTTTGTATGAGTTTGATTTATATCCTAATGCCCAAATTAATCCTAAAATGGGTTTAGTGGCCAATCCAGATACCAAACATTATATTAGTCATGATGTGTTTACTTATGTAAGCTCGGTTCCTAAAGAAAAATCAACCAAGTTTGTTCACGAAACCTTGCATAATATTCAACCAGGCGATACCATTTATACCAATAATGGTTATGTTATTTTAAAAGCGATAAACTCTAATGCTAAAGAAGCTAACTTGGATATTAAAAACCTAAGTTTATTAATAGCAGCCGAGTTTGAAATACATACACTTAATGGCATTTATAACGCTACTCCAATGTATGGTATTCGCGAAAACTCGGAGGTTAAGTTTGAAAGTGTAGTTAAAGAAGCTGGGTTACGTTTAAAGTTTATGGGCGTAAATCCTGCCACAAAAACAATATCGGTTGAAACTTCAGAATTAGACACAAGTGGCGATTTTATTATTATGAAAGCCATTGTTTTTCCTTGGATAAACTTTGTTTGGGCGGGTACTATTATAATGATTGTAGGATTTTTATTAGCTATTTGGCGTAGGCTTTC
>JAGPCI010000333.1 GCA_018058165.1 Bacteroidia bacterium | reverse complement strand
AAGTAAGCCCTCAAATTATTATTAAATTCGCAATCGGCTTCCATTGCACCATATTTAGCCTCTTGCCAAATATATTCACCATAGGTTGCAAAACTTTCGTTTAAAGGCACGTTACTCCAGCTTTCGCAAGTAACCAAATCGCCAAACCAATGATGGAATAATTCGTGTGCAATAACATCTTCGTGTGTATTATCTAAATGCTCTCGGTAATCGTGTTGTAAGCCATCATTAAAAACAACAGCACTTGTATTTTCCATTGCACCACTCACAAAATCGCGTACCACAATTTGGCTGTATTTATTCCAAGGGTAATCAACCCCAAGTTTTTTACTAAATACTTCCATCATTTCGGGTGTATTGCCAAACACCATTTTTGCATACTTTTTATAGGCCGGTTCTACATAATAATCAACTGCAATACTATCTCTCCAATAATCTTTAACCTTAGCAAAATCGCCCACTGCAAGCATTATTAAATAAGGTGCATGTGGTTTGTTTTGTTTCCAAAAATCTGTACGTAAACCATCGGCATTGTACTTGCTCATCATTAACTCACCATTGCTTAAGGTTATGTCTTTATCTTCAACAGTAATTGCAATGTCGTGTGTAATTTTTTCATTTGGCGCATCAATAGTAGGAAACCAACACGAGTTGGATTGTGTTTCTCCTTGAGTCCAAATTTGGCGAGGTTTATCTTTATCTTCACCAGTTGGGTTAATAAAATATAAGCCTTTATCATCAGTAATGGCAACACCTTTTAACCCTTTTATTTGGTTTGGTTTAGCTACATAATCAATAAATATCCTAAATGATTGTGAACGTTTATAGGTTTTATCTAAAAACACTTGCAACTTTTCGCCATTGTAGTTGTATTTAAGGGTTAAAGTATCATCGTTGTTAGTTAACAAAGCCACCCTATTAATATCAAACCCACGTGCATCAAGGGTTACATCCGTTATATCATAAAAATAAG
Organism: Bacteroidia bacterium; assembly: GCA_018058165.1. Taxonomy (GTDB): domain Bacteria; phylum Bacteroidota; class Bacteroidia; order UKL13-3; family UKL13-3; genus UBA6183. The sequence goes on along the minus strand of JAGPCI010000333.1, from coordinate 1,762 downwards.
GTTTGGCAGTTAATACCGCTTTTCCTATTACAAATTGTTTGCTGTAATTAAAACCAACAGCTAGTTGCATGTGTTCCAAATCAATTTGTTTAGCAACGGTTTCGCGATATGGTGATTTTACTGTAGGCCTTACAGTAACAGTATTTAAAGTAGTATTTTTAAGTTGGGTGTTTTTTGATGCATTGTTTTTATTTACTTTGCAAGCGGTAAAAATAATTGAACCCAAAATGGCAGTTAAAAACGTTTTGTTGATGCTAATCATGGGGTACAATTAAACAATAAATATTTAAACTATAAAATAAAATGCTAACTGCTAAAGTAAACGATAACCAACAATTTGAAATTGATGCAAAGTTGAACCAAGTTATACTTAATGGTGAAGCCATTTCTGCCGACTGGACCAAGATAAGTGAAACCAAATATCATGGCATAATTAAAAACCAATCGTTAATGGTAGAATTGGTGGGAACTGACGAAACTGGCAAACAAATGGATATTTTGGTAAATGGTGTAAAATACCAAGTAGCCGTGCAAAATCAGTTTGATGCTTTGCTTAAGCAATTGGGGTTAGATAAATTAGCAACAACAAAAGTTAATAACATTAAAGCACCAATGCCAGGTTTGGTTTTGCGCATAATTGTGGCTATTGGTGATGAAGTTAAAAAAGGTGATGCCTTATTGGTACTTGAAGCCATGAAAATGGAAAATGTAATAAAAGCTGCTGGTGATGGTGTGGTTAAAAAAATAACTGCCATTGAAAAAACTGCGGTTGAAAAAGGTGCTGTTCTAATAGAGTTTGAATAAATAGAAACTTACTGAATACCATTTACAACGAAATTGTAGTGTACAATACTCAATTGGCAAATAACATCAAACCTAAAAGGCTATCATTATTTAGGAAGAGTAATTTCAACAAAAAAATTATGTGTATATCCGCAAGCATACCAGCTTCTAATAAATGTGGGTATTTCTAGAGTCGTTTTCATTTATTGTAAACCAAAGCTTGAAGGACTCTTTCGGCCTCTGAGAATTTTACTTAACAAACAATGAGGATGTTTGTGTAAGGGCCATGGTAAGCAATCCTGAAACGCAGTGGCTTGGATTGCGTAGCAGAAAACATACTCAGTAGATTGTTGTAAAATTGTCGTAATTCCGAAGCTTCGGGATTGATTTTTTGGTTACTTTTTTATCAAGAAAACTGCGCCAGCAATCAACGAGGCTGAAAAAGCAATAAACAACTAGGAGTTAAAAGTAAGGCCGTTCCGAAGCTTCGGAATGGGTGGCAACCCAAAACGAGCGAGATTATAATTTTAAATGGCTTTTAAAATGGAATAATATTATTCTTATCAAGCCTTAGCACGGTTTACAAAAAACATTTATAAATGCTAGAATACAACTTAGTAATAAAAATTACTGGTAAGCTGACGGATATACAGAAAACATTAAGCCTGAATTGGTGAAATAATAACATAGCGAGGTTAATTTGAAATAGACTAAACCTCGGATAAAAAAAACAATTTATAAACACGAATATTCATTTAATAGATAAGCATAATATCACCCTTTCAGGGTTTTGTTTATAGTTATTTCTTTTTGTTATAATAATGCCATCCCTTCGGGATTCGATATTCCGATTTAAAACATTTGCGGAAGAACCCAGCAGGGTCTTACAACTGCAATTAACATTGTTTTTCAGACGAAATTAAATCCATTCGAGATTGGATATTCGATTTAAAACATTTGCAGATAAACACATGAACCC
>JAGPCI010000332.1 GCA_018058165.1 Bacteroidia bacterium | reverse complement strand
GTTGTAGTCAATTAAAGTATCATACACATCTTGGTCGTGCATACTTTTTCCGGTATCCTCTTCCATATGTATACGTATTAAACCAACACGTTTTTCGGTGCCATCTTTTAGTTTAATATCAATATATCCGTTTTCGCAAATGGGGGTTTTGTCTTGCGAAATTTGATAACCTTTTGGTAAATCAGCATAGAAATAATTTTTGCGTGCATAATAATTATGCTCAGCTATATCGCAATTACAAGCTACTCCTAACTTTACAGCATTTTTTACTGCTTCTTTATTATGTACAGGTAAAGTACCAGGGTGGCCTAAGCTAATTGGGCTTACCAATGTATTCGCTGGTGCACCGTATTCAACCGCATCAGCACAATATGCTTTACTTTTTGTAAGCATTTGGGCATGTACTTCTAAACCAATTACGGCTTCGTATTTATTATAATCAATACTCATGTAAATCGAAAATTCAATTGAGGTGCGAAATTAAACATAATTTTGGTTTGATTAGACAAAATTATCAACCTTAAATATTTGTTAAATAGCTTGAAGTGTTGCTATTTAACTGGTTTTTCAAATTGGCATGTTTCGCCTTTGTTGTTGGTTAAAGTTAATGTTCCGTTGTTATATTGGTAACTAAGCACGTGGCTAAAGGCTTCTACAAATGCTACTTCTAATACGTTAGGGCAAGCCATTCTGGTACTTGCAATTTCGCCCATAGTAATTTCGTTTCCTCGAATTAAAAACTTTCCGTTTAGTTTATTGCAGCCCGTAAATCCGGTTACTTTTTGTGTTTCTCCATTTATTTCAATATATGGAATAGTTTTTATATCTAACTGGCTTGGAATTTCCTTGTTGTTTATTTTTTTGAGTAACCATTTTCCATTTATATTTTGATCGTAAATGTTTCTACCACATCCGTGTAACATGCTATCATTATTGCCAAAATTACCAACTACCCTATACGGAAATTGCTTCTTACTTAAAGAATCTATGCATGGTTTATTGGTAACTAAAATACTGAAATTACCACTTGGTATTTTATACTTAGTATTACTTGGTGTGGTATCTGTTGGCAATCCTAATTTGTTTTCTAGGGTAAAAGTTTGTTCAAATTGTCCTTCATACTTTATGGCTTCGGTGGTCCATTTTAAGTTCCAATTGGGTTGTTCGCCAAACGCATAAAACGTTACACCGCTTTTGTACAACTGTGCTAGTTGGTCGGTTTGTTTTTGGATTGATGTAACTTGTTTTTTGCCACTACACGATGCCAGTAAAACTACACCAGCCAAAATGGGTACTATTATTTTCATTTATTTTCTGTACGATTTTTTTTATTTTAATTAAACATTTATTTAGGCAAACATTGTTGCTTATAATTCCGCTAAAATTAGTGTTTAATTTATTCTTTAGTAGGAAATTATTCTGTTTTGATGAATTCGCAGGTTACACCTAATTTATTCGTTAGAAACAAATTGTTTTCCTTTATTTGGTAAGAGTCTATATGCTTAAACGCATCTAAAAAAGCTAATTCTATTGTGTTTTGACATGCCATTTTAGTTGTTACCAAATCGCCCATGTGTACTTTATAATTTCGTAAAACAAACTTTCCGTTAAAACGATTACAACCAGTACTGCCCGAAATGGTGTTTAACTCTCCATTAATTTCTAGGTGCGGAATGTTATCTGGACTTAATTTGGATGATATTTTTTTGCCCTTTATTTTTACTAATTTCCAATTTCCATTAATGCGTTTGTCGTAAATATTCATCCCACAACCTTTTAATGTGTCGGTTCCGTTGTAGGCGATAATCCACTTCGGGTGTTTTTCTCCACTCATCAAATCTGTGCAAGGTTGGTGCAAAATTACTAACTGGAATGCACCATTAGGTACATTTTTCCTAAAAATAGTATAATAAGGGTTACTGTCGGTTGGAAGCTCGACTTTACTTGGTGATACAAACGATTGGTTGTTCATGCCTTCAAACTTTATTTCTTTTCCTTCATATACTTCTAAGTTCCAAAAAGGTTCTTGGCCGTAAGCAAAAAAACTCACACCTTTTTCTAACAAACGGGTATTCCTATCGGTAGTATTTTGTTGGGTTAATTTAGTGGGTTTTGTGCCACCACATGCCGTAAATACTGCTGCCAATAGTGTAATTATCCAAATGTTATTTTTTTGCATGATGCTGTATTTTAACTAAAAAGACTATTCACCAAGTCAACATAATGTTGCATGGCTTCATCTTTTGTTAAGCCTTTTTTGCTGGCCCAAGCATTATATTTTGCAGCATTTATAAAATCAAACATGCCTGGTTTTTCTCCTTGCACATCACCAACCGAAGCTTGCTTATGGTATGAGTATAGGTTTAATAAAATATCGTTTGATGGGCGTTCGCTTAATGTATGAACGCGTTTTGATGCCTCTTCAAATTGTTCTGCTAATGTCATAATTATAAAGTTTAATATTGATATAAAACAAAAAGCTGTTTCGGTAAATTTATCGAAACAGCTTTTATAAATTAAGGTATTTTTTAAACGATTGTTTTTGCCTTGTTTATTGCTGCTTGCAAACCAGCTAAATTATTACCACCAGCAGTTGCATAAAATGGTTGTCCGCCACCTCCACCTTCAATTTCTTTAGCTAAATCTTTAACAATATTACCAGCGTGTAATTTTTTATCGGCAACTAAATTATCGCTAATAATTACACTTAACATTGGTTTACCATTTAACTCGCAACCCAACACA
>JAGPCI010000331.1 GCA_018058165.1 Bacteroidia bacterium | reverse complement strand
AAACAGACAAATTGCTGATGCCAAACAACGTGTAATTGAGTTGGCTGATATGGGTTACACTCAACCAAGTGTTCGCAAGGATATTAAAGTGCAAGGCAAAACTGCATTATCTATGTTTAGTGTAGGGGCAAGCTCTATGCTTAAAGGAAATTACATAAGCGAACACGATAAAAAAATATCAGAAAAGCTTGCATGGATTATGTGTGGTGGCGATTTAAGCTATCCGCAATTGGTATCTGAGCAGTATTTGTTAGACCTAGAGCGCGAAGCCTTTTTAAGTCTTTGTGGCGAAAGAAAAACCTTAGAACGCATACAACATACATTAAAAACTGGAAAGCCTCTGAGGAATTAAGAATTAAAAATATTCAATAGGATTATGGCTTTAGCAATTCGATGTAAAAATTAGAATTTAAACAGATTTAACATGAACGCATATATAATAAAAGGATTTAGAACTGCTGTTGGTAAGGCCAATAAAGGAGGTTTTAGGTTTACACGTCCTGATGATTTGGCAGCGGATGTAATAAAACATTTATTGGCTGAGGTGCCGCAGTTAGACCCAAATAGGATTGATGATTTAATAGTTGGTAATGCTGTGCCCGAAGCTGAACAAGGTATGCAAATTGGACGAATGATTTCGTTGATGGCGTTACCCATTAAAGTTCCGGGTATGACAATTAATCGATACTGCGGTAGTGGATTAGAATCAATAGCAATTGCTGCTGCAAAAATAAATGCAGGCATGGCTCATTGCATTATTGCAGGCGGAACAGAAAGTATGAGTTTAGTACCAACTGTGGGATGGAAAACTGTGCTTAATTATGATATCGCAAAACATAATCCAGATTGGTATAGTAGCATGGGAGCCACTGCCGAATCTGTGGCAACAGAGTATAATGTGAACAGAGAAGATCAAGATGCTTTTGCATTTTTATCACACCAAAAAGCTATAGCTGCAATTAAATCGGGTAAGTTTAAAGAGCAAATTGTGCCTATTACTGTTAACGAAACATTCATTGATGAGCAGGGTAAACGCAAAACTAAAACTTTTGTGGTTGATACTGATGAAGGTCCAAGGTACGATACCAGCCTTGAAGGTTTGGCCAAGTTAAAACCAGTATTTAAAAATGGTGGAAGTGTAACTGCTGGTAACTCATCTCAAACTTCCGATGGTGCATCATTTGTAATTGTAATGAGCGAAAAAATGGTAAACGAATTAAACCTAAAACCCATTGCCAGATTAATGAGTTATGCAGCTAGTGGAGTTGAACCACGTATTATGGGAATTGGTCCTGTTGAGGCAATTCCTTTGGCATTAAAACAAGCAGGTTTATCACTAGGCCAAATAGATCAAATAGAATTAAATGAGGCCTTTGCTGCACAGTCGTTGGCGGTAATGCGACAGTTGGAGTTAAGCCCCGAAATAGTAAACGTAAATGGTGGTGCAATTGCCCTTGGTCATCCGCTTGGATGTAGTGGTGCAAAGTTAAGTGTACAGCTATTAAGTGAGATGCGTTTACGTAATCAAAAATACGGAATTGTATCTGCTTGTGTAGGTGGCGGACAAGGTGTGGCTGGTATTTACGAATTGCTTTAATAGTGGTCTATAAAAATCAACCTAACAATTAATTTAAAATAAATAATTTATGGCTATTGGTTTTACGTTTTGTTAATACCAATATTTAACAATAAAAATATGGAAACAGTAACAAAAAAAGCAATGAAAGGTGGCGAGTTTTTAATTAAAGAAACGTTAGCCAGTCAAATATTTATTCCTGAAGAATGGAATGAAGAGCAAAAAATGATTGCCCAAAGTTGTCATGATTTTTTAGCAACCGAAGTTTGGCCAATATTAGATAGAATAGATGCACAAGAGGAAGGTTTAATGGTTAGTTTAATGAATAAGGCAGCCGATTTAGGCTTACTTGGATTAAATGTTCCCGAAAGTTTAGAGGGGTTTGAAAAAGATTTTGTAACAGGCATGTTGGCAACTGAAACTTTGGGCGCTGGCTATTCGTTTGCTGTGGCTTTTGCTGCACATACTGGCATTGGTACGCAGCCAATTTTGTATTATGGTAATGATGAACAAAAGAAAAAATACATTCCTAAGTTAGCTACAGGCGAGTGGAAAGGTGCTTATTGTTTAACCGAGCCTAATGCAGGAAGTGATGCAAACTCTGGTAAAACAAGTGCAAAGCTATCAGCAGATGGAACGCATTATTTATTAAACGGACAAAAAATGTGGATTACCAATGCTGGTTTTGCTGATGTGTTTACGGTGTTTGCTAAAATTGATAATGATGATAATTTAAGCGCATTTATTGTTGAGAAAGATTTTGGTGGCATTACATTAAATCCAGAGGAGCATAAACTTGGCATTAAAGGCAGCAGTACAAGGCAAGTATTTTTTAATGATTGCAAGGTGCCTATTGAGAATTTATTAAGCGAGCGCGGCAATGGATTTAAAATTGCGGTAAATATTTTAAACATGGGCCGTGTTAAGTTGGCCGCTGCTGCTCTTGGTGCTGCAAAAGCTACTGCTTCAAAAACCATTCAGTATGCCAACGAGCGCAATCAGTTTGGTAGGCCAATTGCAAAGTACGGAGCAATACGCCATAAGTTAGCCGAACAAGCCATGCGAATTTATGCTTGCGAAAGTGCTTTGTATCGTGTAACCCAAAATATAGAAGATGCCATAAACGATTTTGAGGCAGGTGGAATGCCTCACGAAAAAGCAATTTTAAAAGGTGTTGAAC
>JAGPCI010000330.1 GCA_018058165.1 Bacteroidia bacterium | reverse complement strand
TGGGCGAATCTATTTGGGATTATCCTCTAAATGCTGAAATGCGCATAGAAATTAAAAAGAATATTGATGATGCACTTAACGGTAAAAGTAATAAAATTGAAACTAAAATTGATGCTGAAGGATTATCGTTTTGGGTTGAACTAACTTATTTTCCAGTTTATGATAATTCAGGAAAATTGGTAGGTGTGGCACTTAATGGTAAAGATATTGATAGCAATAAAAGAGCAGAGCTTAAAGTAGAACAACAAAACAAAAAACTACTGGGTATTGCTTTTATGCAATCGCATACTTTACGTAGGCCAATTGCTAATATTATGGGTTTGTGCGATTTGTTATGTGCCGAGTTTAAACAAGAGGAGTTAAATTTAATGAGCATTAATGAGTTAATGTCGTTGCTTGTAAAATCTGTATCACAAACAGATAATGTAATCCGTAATATTGTAGATTCCACCAAAGATATTGAATAGTAATTTTAAGGTACAATTAGCAATTGCCACAGTTAATTGTGTTTTATGATAATTACAACAGTAAATTGCTATTAACTATATGGCTTAATATGTAACTTCGCCCACTTATATGAAAGTAATTGGCATAATTAAAGAGGGAAAAACTCCACCAGATTTACGCACACCACTAACACCCGAACAGTGTGTAGAGGTAATGCAAAAATTTTCAAATGTTAAAGTAATTGTACAATCATCAGCACACAGGTGTTTTAGTGATGATGCTTATGCTGCATTGGGCATTGAGGTAGTAGAAGACATTTCTGTTGCAGATATTTTATTAGGCGTTAAAGAGGTTCCTGTAAAAGAGTTAATTGCCAATAAAACGTACATGTTTTTTTCGCACACCATAAAAAAGCAATCACATAACCGTAAGCTTTTACGCACCATTTTAGAAAAAAACATAACCTTAATAGATTACGAAACCTTAGTATGGGAAGGTGGTAATAGAATTATTGGTTTTGGCAGATTTGCGGGTATAGTAGGTGCGCATTATGCCTTTTTAATGTGGGGTAAAAAAACTGGCGCTTATCAACTAAAACCAGCAAATAAATGTGCCAACATGAGTGATATGTATGCACAATATGAAGGTGTAAAAATTCCAACTGCAAAAATTATTCTATGTGGTGATGGGCGTGTGGCGCATGGTGTAATAGAATTAATGCGTAAGCTTAAAATTAGGCATGTTACCCCCGAAGAGTTTATTGGTAGCGAGTTTGATGAGCCTGTTTATGCGCAATTACGTAGCGAAAACTATTACGAGCGTAAAGATGGTGGCGAGTGGGATAAATCTCATTTTTATAAAAACCCCGAAGATTACCGAAGTAAGTTTGCTCCATACTATAAAAAGGCCGATATATTTATAAATGCAGTTTTTTGGCGTGCAGGTATTGAACCATTTTTTACGCGTGAAGAAATGAAAAGAAATGTATTTAATATTAAAGTTGTTTCTGATATAAGTTGTGATATTCCTGGCCCAATTCCAAGTACCATAAAAAGCACCACCATCGAAAATCCTTATTTTGGCTATAATCAATTTTTAGATGCCCAAGTAGAACCATTTACAAAAGAAAGTGTTGATGTGCAAGCGGTAGGTAACTTACCTTGCGAACTGCCCGTAGATGCTTCTTTGGAGTTTGGCTCTCAATTAATGCGGAACGTGTTGCCATTTTTACTTATTTCTGATAAAGATAATATTATTGCAGATGCAACTATAGCTGCAAATGGCTGCTTAACACAAAAGTACACTTACCTACAAGATTATGTAGATTAGCACTTTGGCTTAAACGCTAATTGGCGTGTTAAGGTAATTATATAAACTCCACCTACTTAATTTGGTGGTTTACCTAAGCATTGCAAATTCATTTTATTATCAGCCCATAAACATGTTTTTTTGCAACCTTAAATGTTAGTTTTTTTTTAAATATTAGTATCAATATATGGCACGCGGTAGGAGTAATAAGAGTGATAAAGACGGTTCAGAAAAGGTTAAAATTAGTAAAGAGAGTTTAAAACAAGCAGTAGTACTTTTTAAATATCTAAAACCATATAAAGCCAAGTTTATTTTAAGTATGGTTTTTATTGCTTTATCGGCTTTTACCACCAGTTTGTTCCCATTTTTTTTAGGCAAAATGGTTGATGCTGCTACACCTGGCGCGGCTGCTGGCATAATGGGCAATACCCCAAGTTTTATGGATGGTTTAGGGCTAAAAGATGTTAAATGGACACTTAATTTTACTTTGCTTTTAATATTTATTCAGCTAAGTGTACAAACCGTTTTTTCGTACATGCGGGTTTATTTGTTAACCGAGGTTGGCGAAAAATCTTTGGCAGATATGCGTAAAGATGTTTATAGCAAATTACTAAGTATGCCCATGTCGTTTTTTACCGAAAAGCGCGTGGGCGAATTAAGCAACCGTATCTCTTCAGATTTATCGCAAATACAAGATGCCATATCGTTTACATTAGCAGAGTTTTTACGTGGTATTTTTACCTTAATTATTGGTTTAGGTTTTATATTTTGGATAAGCACAAAACTTGCATTAATTATGCTTGCTGTGGTTCCGGTAATTGCCGTTTTAGCTGTGGTTTTTGGTATGCGCATTCGTAAAATGTCGCGCAGGGCGCAAGATCAATTGGCCGAAAGTGGCACTATTGTACAAGAAACTTTTCAAGGCATAAGCATTGTAAAATCATTTACAAGCGAAGCCAACGAAATTACCCGTTATGTAAAAAGTATTTATGCCGTAGTTGATACCGCAATTGCAAATGCGCG
>JAGPCI010000076.1 GCA_018058165.1 Bacteroidia bacterium | reverse complement strand
ATAAAGTACCTGCACTACCCACCAAAATACCACCCACAAGCATTACTTTATTGTCGTATAAAAATCCGCCACAAGCTGCTGCAACACCCGTAAACGAATTAAGCAACGAGATTACCACTGGCATATCAGCACCACCAATTGGCAACACAAATAAAATTCCGTAAATTAACGAAAGTGCCAATACTGCATAAAACAATTGGGCATCAAAATTTATAACCGCCATTGTGGCAATTACCAATATAACGGCCAACAAACCAATATTAATAAACTGCTGAAAACCGAAAGATTTATCTTTTACCTTTCCACTTAATTTACCCCAAGCAACCATACTTCCAGCAAATGAAATAGAACCAATAATCATGGCAATAAGTATAATGGCTAATTCACCAACTGGCAAAATAAACCATTCTTGCGTTTGGGCAAGTGAGGTAATATGCTGAAATTCGATAACAGAAATTAGCATGGCACATGCACCACCCATTCCGTTAAACAAACTAACCATTTCTGGCATGGCCGTCATTTGCACTTTTTTAGCCGCAAGCCAACCCACAATACTACCAACTATTAAACCACCAAAAATTAGCGGCAAGTTGTTTAAGTGATTTCCAGCCTTATCTGTATATAAAAAGATAGTGGCAAAAATGGCCAATCCCATACCAAATGCTGCAATTAAATTCCCTTTACGTGCAGAGGCAGGATTACCCAACATTTTTAAACCCAAAATAAATGTTACTGATGCTATTAAGTAACTGATTTGAAGTACGTGTTCCATTTTTATGTTAATAATTTTTAATTAATAATTTTTTGAAGTAGGTCATCTAATAATAAATATCGAATTATGAATTTTGAATGCTGAATATTGAAGTTAGTAAGTGAATGTAAAATTTAATTAATTTTCTAATCATTGCCTATCTCTATTTTTAATTGCTGTATCAATACTCTTGTTGAAAATTGCCGCCAATTCATTTGCTTCTATTAAAGCCATTTCTACAAGAGTTAAAATTTTAATGACTGGTTTTCTTGCTATAATTTTTAAACAGACAATTGTTTCACGAAGTTCTTTTAGGCATAATTTCATTTTATGTATAAAATCATTTCTAGATTCAGCTCCTTGTGCTTCACCATAATTTAAAGCAGGCGAAGTTCCACTTCTTATTAATTGTCCTCCAAGATGACTGCCAATTCTATTATTAGGCAATTGCTCAGTAACATTTAAAATTAGTATCGAAAAATCTATAAGCCTTTCCTCTAAATCATATTTTTTAACTGCACTCATGTTTTGTCATTCGTTAATCAGCTTTTAAAATCACTCATTTCGAAATTCTATATTCTAAACTTTTCATTCGATATACATTAAACTTTCAACCTTCTTACTTTCGCCATTTCGAAATTTAATATTCAAAATTCAGCATTCGATATTTCCCCCTTCTTCTTCCCTTTTCGAATTTCGTTTTTATCTCATTTACTTTTTCTTAAACATTTCCAGCATTCTGTCAGTTACAACAAAACCACCCACCACGTTAAGTGTTCCAAGCACAACTGCTAAAAAACCAAGCACTAATGATATGGTGTGTGTTGCTTGTCCCATTACTATAATTGAACCAATAATTACAACTCCGTGTATGGCATTTGCACCACTCATTAGCGGAGTATGTAACACCGAAGGTACATGACCTATTATTTCAATGCCTACAAAAACCATTAAAATAATTAAGTAAATAAGTTCAAGATTGTCGGTTAAAATTGATGTGATAATTTCCATATATTTTTTGTGTTAAGCTGTTGCAGTTTGTAATGATGGATGAACAATTATACCTTGATGGGTAATTAAAGTTCCTTTGGTAATTTCTTCTTCCAACTCCCATTTCATCCCATCTTTAGTTGATAAATGAGTTAAAAAATTATAAATATTTTTAGCATATAACTCGCTTGCATTTTGCGCTAATGTACTTGGTAAATTACCAATACCAACAATTGATACACCGTGTTTAACCACTGTTTTATCAAGCTCGCTAATGGCACAATTTCCACCTTGTTCAACCGCCATATCAACAATTACACTACCTAGTTTCATTAGTTTAACTTGGTCTTCGGTAATTAATGTAGGTGCTTTTTTGCCAGCTACAAGTGCTGTTGTAATTACCAAATCGGCAGAGGCTAAACTCTTGTTTACAGCTTCCTTTTGTTTTTCCAAATAATCAGCACTTACTTCTTTTGCGTAACCACCTTCTACTTTTACACCTTCGCTTTTTACTTCAATAAATTTACCACCAAGCGATTCAACTTGCTCTTTGGTTTCTGGTCTTACATCAGTTACTTCTACAATTGCGCCTAACCTTTTGGCGGTAGCTACCGCTTGCAAACCTGCAACACCAGCACCAAATATCAATACCCTAGAAGGCGTAATGGTTCCAGCAGCTGTCATCATTAACGGGAAAATTTTTCCCATTACATCAGCGCCTAAAATTACGGCTTTATAACCTGCCAAATTATTTTGCGAGCTTAACGCATCCATACTTTGTGCTCGTGAAATACGTGGCATAGCATCCATACTAAACACCGTAATTTGTTTTGCAGCCAATTGTTTAATCAAATCTGCATTAAATAAATGATAGATGTATGAAATTAAAATACTGCCATTTTTAAAATCGTTTAGCTCATCATTATTGGGTGCATTTACACAAATAACCACATCAGCTTGTGCTAAACCATCACCTTTATTTACAATGGTACATCCTGCTTGGATGTAGGCATTATCATCAAAGTTTGACGAATAACCTGCATTGCTTTCTACCAAACAAGAGTAACCTTGCTTAATAAACTGAGAGGCAACAGCAGGCGTTAGTGCAACGCGTTTTTCGTTAGCTTTACGCTCCTTTACTACAAGTATTTTCATATAAAATCCTTTTTTTTAATAAAATAAATGTAGTTAAAAGCAAATGACAATTCAAAGCTATTTAATTTGCAGTTGTTAACATGTTAAAAATAGCCTACGCAAATATCTTCCAGCATCCTTTACCAGAGGGGCATCGGTTTCCGATGATTAAATATGAATTGATACCAAAACAACTTATTTATCAAGGAATTATAACAGAAGATAATTTATTTGAACCAGATTTTTGCAAGGAAGAAACCATTTTACTAACCCACGATAAAACCTATTGGAATCAGTTAAAAAATTGTAGCCTTGACAAAAATCACGTTAGAAGAATTGGCTTTCCTTTAACTAAAGAACTGATTGAAAGAGAAATTTGCCTAGCACAAGGCACCATTGATTGTGCATTATTTGCATTACAATTTGGCGTATCGTTAAATGTTGCAGGAGGCACACATCATGCTTTTACTAATAAAGGTGAAGGGTTTTGTTTGTTAAATGATTTTGCCATTGCTGCAAATTATTTGTTACATAAAAATTTATCAAAACGCATTTTAATTGTTGATTTAGATGTACACCAAGGAAATGGAACGGCAGAAATATTTAAGCATAATCCGAACGTATTTACATTTAGTATGCACGGACAAAACAACTATCCATTTTTTAAAGAAAACAGTGATTTAGATATTGGATTACCTGATGGAATTAACGGAAATGATTATTTAGAGCTATTAAATTACCACTTACCAAAGATTATTGCGCAACATAAACCAGATTTTATCTTTTATTTAAGTGGAGTTGATATATTAAAAACCGATAAATTGGGCAAACTTAACCTAACAATAAACGATTGTAAAACTAGAGACGAAGTGGTATTTAGGTTATGTAAAAACCATGAAATACCAGTAGTTGCAGCTATGGGAGGCGGTTATTCACCAACCATTGCAGACATAGTAAATGCTCATTGCAACACATTTATAACAGCCATCGAAATTTATTTTTAATTTTTTTATAAAACCTATTGCTTTTTAAAGGTTGGTTGTATTAATTCACGGCCTTAAATAAAAAAAAATTATAAATAGTTAATCATTGCTTGACAATAAGCAAAAACTATTAAATTTGTGACACCGCAACCGTTTTTAAAGTTAAGATGACTTCGCCAAAAAAAAGTACACCAGTAAAAAAAGTTCCTGCAAAAAAAGGAGCTAAAGTAGCAGCAAAGGCTGCCCCAAAAAAGATCTCTCCTAAGAAATCTCGTGATGATGATGACGATGATGACGATGATGATATCATTGATGATATCGACACAGATGAAGATGATGATGATGGAGAAGTAGAAGTAGATGAAATGAACGTTGATTACGACAAAGGATTTAACTTTGACGATGATGACGATGATGATGATGATTTTTAATTCATCACACCTACTACTAATTATCTTTTAATAATAATATCAACTGATTCCGCGGTATTGCTTAAATGCAATGCCCGGTCAATCAGTAAAAACCGAAGTTTTACGGTATCTCCAGTGTTTAATAACACACTAGGTTCAAGTGTTACTTCTATAGTACCACGTATTGCTTTGTACTTACCTTCGGGTGTAAGTGGCATAACTCGCATATCTGCACGTAAAGTATCTCCAGAAAACTCAGCAATTACATTATTATACCTATTGCCTTCTTTTCTTAAAAACTCTATATATAAATTATTGTAAAATAAATTGGTGTTTTTACCTGTATTGGTATTTTTAATACTGTTGTAAGGAGCAAGAGTATCGCCTTCTTCTAAACCAATATCTCCATCACCATCTTTAAACTTAATGGTTAATATTAAGTTATTAATTCCATCCTTTTGCACATAACCATAACTTTCGAAAGCTATTGATGGTATTATAGGATATATTTCGCCACCTTTGCAGGCATAAAATAATACCACTGATAAAAATATAACTATGCTTTTTAATAAGGTTGATTTCATACAACAATCTATAAATTCAAAACTAATACATTTTGATGAATTAGCATTACAGTTATATCATCATCAATTAAAAAATAATGTTATTTTACAAGAATACCACACGCTTACAAACAAAATCATCAACCCAAAAAGCATTAACAACATAAGTTTTTTACCAGTTAGTTTCTTTAAAAACCAGCAAGTAAAAACGGGCGAGTTTACACCACAAGTTATTTACACAAGTAGTACAACATCTGGCGGCATTCCATCAAAACATTTTGTGGCTGATAAAAGCATTTATGCCCAAAGTTATTTAACTGCTTTTAAGCATTTTTATGGCGACCCAAAACAATATGTATTTTTATGCTTATTGCCCAATTACCTGGAGCGAGATGGTAGTAGTTTAATTGACATGGCACAAGGATTAATTGAGGCCAGCAACCAAACAGAAAGTGGTTTTTATTTGTATGATTTTGATAAATTAGCCACTACGATAAAAGAAGTTTTAAGCCAAAACAAACGCATCTTTTTATTGGGTGTTACCTTTGCATTACTCGATTTTGCGGAGCAATTTCCCATGGATTTGCAATATACAATTGTAATGGAAACTGGTGGAATGAAAGGCCGCAAACAAGAGCAAACCCGAATTGAAATACACGACTACTTAAAAAATAAATTCAACATAACCACCATTCATTCTGAGTATGGCATGACGGAATTGTTATCGCAAGGATACTCAAAAGGAGAGGGCGTATTTGAATGTGCCCCTTGGATGAAGGTTGTGATAACTGATTTAAATGATCCGTTTACATTAATGCCAACCGGTAAGGCGGGCATTATTAATGTAATTGATTTGGCAAACGTAGATAGTTGCGCTTTTATAGAAACGCAAGACTTAGGACGTTTGCTAGCTAACGGATGTTTTGAAGTGCTAGGCAGGATGGACAACACCGAAGTACGCGGCTGTAACCTTATGTATGTGTAAAGGTTATTTAACCAATACTACATTAACTGCATTTAGCCCTTTATGACCACTTTCTACATTAAAAGTAACTTTATCGTTTTCTTTTACTGGTCCGCTGATGCTATTAATGTGTACAAAAACACTATCGTTATTTACCGAATCTTTAATAAAGCCAAAACCTTTCGACTCGTTAAAGAAAGTAACAACTCCTGTGCGTAATAAATCTTGAGGTTCTTCGGCAGCACGTCTAAATACGCCAATTTGCATATCCTCTTCTTTAAATACTTTTTTCTTTTTAGGATCTGGTGGCGTATCGGTTAAGTTACCGTTTTCGTCAACATAAGCTAACATTTCTTCAAAAGATTTTCCTTTATCAGAATTTGATTTACGCTCTTCACGCTTCTCAGCCTTGTCCTTTCTTTTCTTTTGTTTTTTTCTTTCGTTTTCTTTTTTACTGAATGTTTCTTGTGATCTACCCATTGTAAATATTAAATTATTGTACTTGATAATGCAACGTGCATTGGTGCAAAGGTAAGCAATTTACCCAAACAATTGCTTTTATGTTAATTATCATCAAATTAAATAAATTGATGACAAAAAAAACGCTCCACAATTTGCGGAGCGTTTTAAATAATTAGGTTTGATAAAATTATAATTTACCGCTAACCGCTTGTTGTACTAAGTCAGCCGCTTCTTTTAAAACTATTGCTGAGTATACTTTTAAGCCCGATTCGTCAATTAATTTTTTTGCTTGTTCAGCATTTGTGCCTTGCAAACGAACAATGATTGGCACTGGAATATTTCCGATAGATTTGTATGCATCAACAACACCTTGAGCAACCCTATCGCAACGAACTATACCACCAAAAATATTAATTAAAATTGCCTTTACATTTGGATCTTTTAAGATAATACGGAAACCAGCTTCAACCGTAGTTGCATTTGCGCTTCCTCCCACATCTAAAAAGTTAGCAGGTTCTCCTCCAGATAATTTAATAATATCCATTGTAGCCATTGCTAAACCAGCACCATTAACCATACAGCCAACGTTACCATCTAACTTCACAAAGTTTAAGTTGTATTCGCCAGCTTCAACCTCAGTTGGGTCTTCTTCTGCTACATCACGCATTGCTGCGTAATCTGGATGGCGGTATAAAGCGCTATCATCAATACTAACCTTACCATCTACAGCAATAATTTTATCGTCAGATGTTTTTAACACAGGGTTAATTTCAAACATTGCCGAATCACTGTTATCGTAAGCTTTGTACAATGCCGTTACAAACTTTACCATTTGTTTATGAGCCTCGCCAGTTAAGCCTAAGTTAAAAGCAATTTTACGTGCCTGAAAACCTTGCAAACCAACTAATGGCTCAATAATTTCTTTATGAATAAGTTCAGGAGTATGTTCTGCAACATGCTCTATATCCATACCACCTTCTGTACTGTAAACAATAATATTTTTTGATTGCGAGCGGTCAAGCATCACACTCATGTAATACTCCTTAGGCTCGTTTGCACCAGGATAATAAACATCTTGGGCTACCAAAACTTTGCTTACTAATTTACCCTTTGGGCCAGTTTGAATGGTAACTAAAGTACCACCAATTAAATTTGCTGCAATTTCTTTTGCCTTATCTGCATTTTTAGCAACCGCAACACCACGTTGGTCTTTACCTTCGATAGTGCCTTTACCGCGGCCACCCGCATGTATTTGAGCTTTTACAACAACAAAATCGCTACCATATTGCTCTTTTAATTTTAGAGCAGCAGCATGTGCTTCCTCAGCCGTTTCGGCTACTATGCCTTCTTGCACAGCAACACCAAATGATTTTAAAACCTGTTTAGCTTGATATTCGTGAATGTTCATTTTGTTTTCGGAAATTTTGCAGCGAAAATAGCATTAAAATTCAGAATCAGAAATTTAAAAATTAATCATTACCAACCTTAGTTACATCTAATATTAGTATTATTGCCATTGATGAATCTATTAAAAGCCAATCAACCTATATTATATTGGTTAATACTTATTGTAGTTGCATACTTTGCGCTGTTTCATAAATTAGATAGCGCACCGTTTTATATGTGGGACGAATCGTGGTATGCGATTAACGCCCAAGAAATGGCCTCAAATGGAAAATATTTAGAAGTATTTTTATTAGGCAAACCCGATTTAGGCAACTCTAAACCTCCATTTGCTTTATGGTGTATGCTACCATTTATAAAAATACTAGGGTTTAACGAATTAAGCGTAAGATTAGCTTCTGCAATATTTGCTTTACTTAGCGCATTTGCATTATATATTGTTGGTATTAAAACGTTAAAAAATAACTTACTCGCTTTGGCCTTACCATTAGTTTTGTTAAGTTCTACTGGATATGTTAGTCAACACATTTCGCGTAGCGGTGATACCGATAGTATTTTGGCATTTTTAATTTTAGCACAATCCCTAACATTTTATGCATTTACCCAACGTATTAATAAGCCAAGAGCATCATGGTATTTAATTGCAACATCCATTTTAGTTAGTTTAGGATGTTTAACAAAAGGCATAGCTGGGTTATTGGTTTTACCCGGACTTGCAGCTTGGGCGCTGTACACAAGAAACTTTAATACATTAATTAAAAGCTGGGGATTTTATATTGGGCTAGTTATTTTTTTATTATTAGTACCAGGGTATTATTGGTACAGAAACACCTTAACTCCTGGTTATTTAGATGCAGTATTTAAGTTTGAAATTGGTGGAAGACTTGCCCAACAAACGTATTTAAACGATAATAAACTTCCCTTTTATTACTATTACCAAGCGTTTATTGTTGAAAACAGGTTAGTTAATTGGATTTGGATTTTGCCAATTGCAATAGTTTACATCATAAAAACCGAATATTGTGCAGCACGTAATTTAGCTGTATTTATGTTATTTGCTTTGGCTAGTATTAGTTTAATGTTAGCAGCCTCGTCAACTAAATTATATTGGTATGATGCATACTTGTATCCAATAATTGCCGGCATAATTGGCTTAGCTGCTGCAATATTTATTAAAAACACAAAACTTAGTTATGGATGGATTTTTATTGCCCTTTTCTTACATCCTTACTCGCAAATTGTAAAGAAAAATATAGAGGTACCTAACCATACTTCATTAAATACAATTTTAAATACGATAAGAACGGGTGAGCACAAAAACGACAACATAAATATCATCCACTCAGATATTACATTTGTTGTAAATTGTTATGCAAAAAAAGACCAACTTTTAGGCTTTAATAACATTGTAACCAATCACGAAGACACCACTTTAACAGCGGGTAAATACATATTAACCACAAAACTTGAGCGAGATATAGATGTAAATAACTTATTTGAGTTACAAGTTATACTAAAAAAAGACGATTGTGCGTATTATAAAATTATTTCTAAAAAATGATTTCAGCAAGCAACATAACCAAATCATACAATAAATTACAGGTTTTAAAAGGAACCAGCTTAAACATACAACATGGCGAAATTGTGGCTATTGTTGGGGCAAGCGGTGCGGGTAAAACCACCTTATTACAAATACTTGGCACTCTTGATAAACCTGACTCGGGCAATGTGTTAATTAATGGCATTGATGTAACAAAATTATCATCAAAAAAACTAGCCGAATTTAGAAACACACAAATAGGATTTATATTCCAGTTTCACCAACTATTACCAGAATTTAATGCATTAGAAAATGTATGTTTTCCGGCTTGGATTGGTGGTAAAAATAAAGAAGCTACAGAAACACGAGCCAAAGAATTATTGGCTTATTTAAACCTTAGCGAACGCATTTACCACAAGCCAGAACAACTCTCGGGTGGCGAACAGCAA
>JAGPCI010000329.1 GCA_018058165.1 Bacteroidia bacterium | reverse complement strand
ATGAGCGTGGAAGAATTGAAACGGATACACATTTAGAAACTACTGTTAAAGGTATTTATGCTATTGGCGATGTGGTTAAAGGCGCAATGCTTGCACATAAAGCAGAAGAAGAGGGTACATTTGTTGCAGAAATTATTGCTGGTCAAAAACCACATATCAACTATAATTTAATTCCAGGTGTAGTTTATACTTGGCCAGAAGTGGCAGGAGTAGGACAAACAGAAGAGGAATTGAAAAAAGAAGGCCGTAAAATAAAAGTTGGCTCTTTCCCAATTCGTGCTTTGGGCCGTGCCCGTGCAAGTATGGACATTGATGGTTTAGTTAAGGTTATTGCAGATACCGATACTGATGAAATTCTAGGTGTACACATGATTGGCCCACGTGCCGCAGACATGATTGCCGAAGCGGTTGTTGCTATGGAGTTTAGGGCAAGTGCCGAGGATGTAAGCCGCATGAGTCATGCGCATCCTACATACACAGAAGCCATGAAAGAAGCTTGTTTAGCTGCAACAGCTAATCGTGCATTGCATGTTTAATAGCATTTAATTTTAAGTTTAATGCCATAAAAAAAGAGGCTGTCTAAAAATTTAGATGGCCTCTTTTTATTTAAGTAATATGCTATCCTAATTTAAATCAGGTAACGAAGTAGCATCTGTACTTGCAGGCAACGAAGGCAATGTTCTTGCACTTAATGGCACTTCACCAGTTAACGAAATTAAAAATGCTTCAACATTAGCAATCTCTTCTTCGGTAAATTTTTTATCTAATTGTAGCTGACCCATAATGTCAATTGCTTTCTTTAAACTCCAAACACTTCCATCATGAAAATATGGATAAGTATGTGCAACGTTGCGCAAACTTGGTACTTTAAAAAAGTATTTATCACCCTCCGCCTTGGTAACTTCCATGCGGCCTATGTCTTTTGTTTTACTACTTGTTAATTCCCAATAGTTCTTTTTTACACCAAACTTTTGGTACATGTTGCCACCCAATACTGGTCCCATGTGGCAAGTAACACATCCGGCATTCACAAAAGTTTCCAAGCCTTTTTTCTCTATGTTGGTTAATGCGTTTGCATCACCTTTCATGTATTCATCAAAACGTGATGGCGTTAATAAAGTACGTTCAAAACTACCAATTGCATTAGCAATGTTATTGTAGCTTACTGGATTTTCTTCGCCAGGAAAAGCAGCTTTAAACCAATCTTGATAGGCAGGAATAGAGGCGATACGTTTTACCGCAAAATCTTCATGTGGAGTTGCCATTTCAACCAAATTTAAAATTGGTCCTTTTGCTTGTTCTTCCACGTCTACTGCTCTTCCATCCCAAAACTGCATGCCATGTAATGCCGCATTTAAGCTGGTAGGTGAGTTTCTATTGCCTAATTGCCATTTGTGGCCAGGCGAAGTTGGTAAATTATCAACTCCATAAGTTGCTAAATTGTGGCAACTGTTACAACTAATTACACCACTTTTGCTTAAGCGAGCATCAAAATAAAGTGCTTTGCCAAGTTCAGTTTTTTCTCCGTTGGCAATGTTTTTTGGGTTAGCAGCCGAATCTGGTAACACACCAAAATAATCATTAGCTTGTTTAATTAACTTTTGTTCGGCCTCTGATAGTTGGCTTAAATCGAATTTTTGAGAAGCATCAGCTTGTTTTCCGCTTTCTTTTTGTCCGCAAGAAAATAGCGCATAACTTAAACCTGCAAATGCTATGGTAGCGTATAAGTAAGTTTTTTTCATGGTAATATTGTTGTTAAATTTTTTACGAATATAATGGCAAATAATGAATTCAAATTATTGATAACTTTAGATTATTAAAGTTAAAGGAAGTAATTATTACAAATTAGCTGCGTGCTACATGGTTTGTAATCTTTAAATTTATCTTCGAGTTTATACCAAATTATTCAATAGAAGATTTGAAAAATCGAACTACTTGATTTAGTTGGGTAAATCTCGATAAAGAAAATATTAGCAGTTTTGCATAAAACAGCTTTAGAGTTTCTTTATCGATTATGCATTTCAAATGCGCGATTCGGGTTAAATCTAAAATGCAGAGTAATTTAGATTGACAAATTAAAACAATATGGTTCAATACGTAAATTTTCTTGCTCACAAAAATCATGTTTCAATAAAAGTAATTAAATACTTTTATTGATTTTTTGTTTACCTTTGTTTCATCATTTACAAAAAAAAACATAGAATTAATATGAACACTGCTACAGAAAACATTTTAAATGTAACGTTACTTGAACCTAGGCAAAAGCACCCAACTATTTTTGTTCGGTTTGATGAATTAAATGAAGGTGAAACATTAACCATTCATAACGATCATGATCCTAAGCCGCTTTATTATCAATTATTAGGTGAAAGAGGAAATATTTTTATTTGGGAGTATTTAGAGAGTGGACCTGAGTGGTGGAAAGTAAATATAACAAAACGTAAGTCTGGAGAGTCTGATGAAACTTTAGGCGAAATAGCTGCTAAAGATTTACGCAAGGCCGAGGTGTTTAAAAAGTATGGAATTGATTTTTGCTGTGGTGGCAAAAAAACAGTTAAAGAAGCATGTGCCGAAAAGGGTATTGATGTAACTGTAGTAGAACAAGAATTACAACAAGCTGATAAGTTAATATCATCTCATCCAATTCCGTACAACGAGTGGAACTTAGATTTTTTAGCAGATTATATTTTAAATACACACCATACTTATGTTAGAAAAAACTTACCCGATCTTGTTGCTTATGCTAAAAAAGTAGCTGAAGTACACGGTTCGCAACATCCAGAATTACATA
>JAGPCI010000328.1 GCA_018058165.1 Bacteroidia bacterium | reverse complement strand
TCTATAAATTCCCCCATCATTTCCAAAGTATAATACGCTAGAGTTTCCAGGTTCAAATATTGCAATATGTTGGTCGGCATGTACATCTTGAAAACCAAAACCACCATACCAATGCGAAATTTGTTGCCAAGTATTTCCACTATTAGTTGTTTTAAACAAATCTATACCGCCTACGTAACAAACATTGGTATTGTTAGGGTCGGCTGCTATTGATAAATCATACCAAGCTTGGGTGCGAGAGAAATCATAATCAGGAATTCCGCCATCTGCATCATTTGGGTAGGCAAGCGTAGTATCAAAACTAACACCAGCATTTGTACTTTTAATAATTGCTCTAATTATCGACCCTGACTCAACAATTCCCCAAATAACATTAGTGTCAACTTCGGTTACTGCAAGTTCTATTTCGCGACCAATTGTTAGTCCATTAATTGTACTTGGGGTAGTCCATGTTGCTCCATTATTATATGATTTATGGATTGTGCCCGAGCTGGTACTTGAGCTGCTCATTGTAGCGTATAAAGTACCATTATTCATACGTTCAATATCTTCGGCTTCATTACCAAGTGCACCAGATACACCTGTTCCTAATACTTTGGTCCAAGTGGTGCCACCATTTATTGAGCGAAATAAACCAGATTTTGTAGCGGCAAGCACAATATCTCCATTGCCTATTGCAAATACGCGGGTACACTGGTAATAATTACTATTTGCGGTTGATGTTAACCTTGTCCAAGTTGTACCACCATTGGTACTTTTAAAAATACCTAAACCTCTCATGGCATCCAAGTTTCCATTGCCTTCACCTGTTCCAAAATATATTACCTGCGGGTTTGTTGGTGCTTGTGTGATACACGAAATGGCCATGTTATCAAAAAAATCATTTTGGTTAACCCATGTTGGACTAGCTTGCGTTATGTCTGTTGTTTTCCATAATCCACCAGCCACACTTCCTGCCCAAATTGTTTTTCGGGTGGCATCGTTTAAATCAACCAAAATAGCACGTGTACGGCCACCACAATTACGTGGACCACGTTCGGTCCAATTAGCACCTGGTATAGCAGCCTTACCTTTTATTTTACTTAACAATTCTTCTTTGTATTCAAACGCTTCTATCAATCGCTCTCGCGGCACTTCACCAAGTTTTGGGTCCATGGTCATTTCTGCTTCATGCGCCCAAGCTAAATCCATACGGTCTTTTTTGGGTACTTTATTTTGTGGTTTGTTTACCGATTTAAAGGTGTAATTAGGTATCGCTAAAAAACCAATAAAGCAAATGCTTACAAAAAAAATTGCAGAAGTAAAATGTTCTCTCATTTAGTATTTATTTAACAATCGCAACATATACAAAAAAAAATGATTTTAAAAGCATCTTTTTTTGTTGTAAACCTAGGTTTTATAGGAAAAACTTAGCCTAGCTTTTTAGTTTTTATTAGTGTGTTTCTATTGTTTAAAACTCACATTTTTTATCTTACTTAATATCTTATAAATTGCCACTTATGTTTAAAAAAATTATACTAGTTTTTTGTGCCGTTTTAATTGGTAAAATGGCTTTTGCGCAATTAGAAGAATACCGCAGTACATCAAACCCTTATTATTGGAAAAATAAAAAACCATTTGATGGTTACTGGCAGCAAGATGTTAATTATTTTATTAAAGGCACTTTGCTTGATAGCCTTGATTTGATGGATGCAAAGGTTGAATTAACTTACTATAATAATTCGCCCGATAGTTTAAAAGAAGTGTATTTTCACTTGTATCAAAATGCGTTTTTAAAAGGTGGATATTTAGAACAACTTAACTTGGCCAATAATTTCCACCAAAAGTTTGGTAAGTATGAGATGGATGGCAAAGGAACAGAAATTGAAAGTGTAATTATAAAACGTATGCGATATGGTGGTGGTGGCACCGATGAGCAAGGAAATAAAATGGCCATTGACCCATTAATTGAAGAAATTACCATTACACCGAAGTTAGATTTTAGTATCATGAAATTGGTTTTAGATGAACCTATTTTACCCAATACTTCTTTATCATTTGTTATAAAATTTAAAACATATTTTGATGCAGGTGGCACGCAACGCAGGCGAATGAAAACCTTTGATACTTATGGTAATAAACATTTTGATGGCGTGCATTGGTATCCGCGTATTTGTGTGTATGATAGAAAATTTGGTTGGGAAACCGATCAGCATTTGGGTAAAGAGTTTTATGGCGATTTTGGAACTTTTTATGTTGAGTTAAATATGCCTAACCATTATGTAATGGATGCAACAGGTGTATTAATTAATAAAGACGAAGTATTACCAACAGACTTACGCAGCAAGCTTGATATAAAAAACTATAAAGATAAACCACTAGGCGAAAAACCAAGTATAATTACCTCGCCTAATGGCACTTTTAAAACATGGAAATTTAGGGCAATTAATGTGCATGATTTTGCTTGGACAGCCGACCCAACTTACCGTATAGGTGAGGTAAATTTAAAACTACCAAATGGCCACATTGTTCAGTGTGTTTCGTTAGTACAAGAGCAAAATGCCTCACGTTGGCAAGATGCAGCGCCATTTGCTGCTAAAATAATTGATATATACTCGCGCGATTTTGGTATGTATGCTTATCCAAAAATGATTGTTGCTGATGCTCGTGATGGGATGGAATATCCAATGTTAACACTTGATGGAGGCTTATCTCCGGGGTATTATGGATTGTTTGCACACGAAATTGGTCATAACTGGTTTTTTGGAATGGTAGGTAATAACGAAACTTATCGTGCTAGTTTAGATGAAGGTT
>JAGPCI010000327.1 GCA_018058165.1 Bacteroidia bacterium | reverse complement strand
AAACCTTCCGAAAATATTAGTATAACTTGCTTTTTACTTAACATGTTATTTACCGCATCAAAGGTTTCTGTATTTTTTTCTAGATTATTTTTGCCTTCGCTCAGTCGGTAAATGGGCAACATATTTAATAAATAAAATACTCTTGCTAAAATTTTATTGTTAAACGCATCACCCCTTGCTAAAAAATACATTTGCCTATTTGCAAATGCTGCAATTAATATGGCATCCATAAAGGAGTTTGGATGATTGCACAACAACAAAACAGGTTTATCTTTTGGTATACTATCCGCATTGTAAATAATAATATTGCGGTAATACAGCTTAAGTCCTAAGCGCACTATAAACTTTAATGGGCTATAAATACAGCTCATGTTTGTGGCATTAATTTTTTAGCAGATTGATGCAAGGCAATTACTAAAAATAGCTGAGCTATTAATTGTGCAATTAAAGCTCCAATTATTTGTTGCAAGGGTATTAAAATTAAGCAGGCAAAAAAGCTACAACCTATTGCAATGGCATTTATTACCAATACTTTGTTTTGTAAGTTTTGTTTGTAAAGTTTATAAATATTAATTGCATAAATAAAAGGCATCCATATTATAAAAAACAAAAGTACATAGGCATAAATACTAAAATTTAGTTGGTACACATACTGCATAATAATGTACAAAATTGGTATTGCGGCTATACTAATAATGAACCCAAGTGATGCAAATTTTATATGTAGGTTGTTTACTTGTGTTTGTTGCATACGATATATATTTTTAACAAAGGGGTTAATTATAAAACCCGAAATTGCAATTAACATAGCACCAAAACTCATCAATACTTGGTAGCTTCCAGTAAGTGTTTTTGTGCTGATGTTGTCCATTACATATAAATCTATTTTTGATTGCAGCAAGGCTACCAAACCCATCAACAAAAAAGGTATAGCGCCCCATAACGAAGTAATATGGAAACCGCTTATTTTTATTCCTTTAAGTCGTGTTTTATACTCGCTAGTTAATAGTAAAACACGGGCAACATGCGACAATAAAACCAAGCCTAAAACCTGTTGAAATGAAATATTATTACCTGCAAAAGTTAACGCCATTAACAATACTACAAATGCACCTGCCTCTGAGCGTAATGCAAGTGTGAAATTTTTTTGATAGGTGATAATTGCTTCTAGCGATTGAGCTGCAAACCTAAATATTATCCATCCAGCAAGGTATAAACCAATATTAATTGGGTAATAAATTAACACCAATAAAACTACAGGAAGCAACAATACAAACAACCTGGTTAAAACAGATTGTTGTATAAAACGATTAATGCCAGCAGGGTTTTTACTAAACTGTAAAAGCAAATAATCCTTGTTACCCCAAGAAACAATATGCGCAGCAATGTAATAAACCAATTGTAGCGAAACCACCTGCCCCCAAGTAATTGCGCCACTTTGTTTAATTACAAAAAAGGCAAGTACTTGGTTAATTAATCCTGGTAATAATTGGTATAAACTATTGCCAATAACAGGAGTTATTTTGTGAATAATTTTGGGTAACGCAATATTGCTCATGTTGTGTGTGTAGCAAGATATTTGTTAATCTTGCCCCATACCTTCTAGCTCCTCTAAAGTACTAATGGTATAATCTTTTGGAATCTCAAAAAGGCTGTCATCAATTTTTTGGTTGGTAATTTTGGTAGCGCTAACTTTTGCTTTTATACCACCCATATTCATAGAATATTCCATCATAAATCCAGTTATTAAATCAAAACCAGGTGCTGTTGATGAGGAGTGAGCAGTTGGTGGAAGTTGGTCGGTAAAATAACATTCAATTTTTTCTGATTTACCCTCGTGAGTGTAGGTAATATCGGCTTTTTTGCATAAGTAACCCGCAATGGTTTTAGTCTCTTTAAGCATAGTTACTTTTACATCCTTAAACTCCGATTTTTCGTGTTGTTTTTTCAACTCGCTTTCTGTTTGTTTGATGGCTGTTTTTTGTCCCATCATATCCATCAAAATATAAAACTCTTTCTTTTTATCGTTGTTAATGGTAACGGTACTGCCCATGCCACTTTGCATTTCGGTGCGTGAGTTTTGGTTTTTAAACGACACCACAATTTTTTTAGGTAGCATGGCTTCAGCCGCTTTCATTTCTGGGCTTAGCTCAAAAAATGTAATATCAAAGGTAGCTACACCTTCTTGTAATTTTTGTTGCGTTGTAAACGCAAATAAAACGCTACCTAGTAACGCAGTAATTAAAATAAATTTTATCGATTTTATCATGGTAGTATAATTTTGCTGTGTTACCAGCTTAGTTTTTCTTTGTTTAAAAATGCGGCAATACCGCGTTTGCAATCGTGCGTGGCCCTTGCCATGGCATTGGTTTGTGCTGCATAATTTAATGCCTCATTTACATCCATACTTTGCACTTTAGCCAACATTTCTTTCACCAATCCTAACGATTGGGCAGAAGTTTGTTTACATAATTTTTGAGCAAAGTTAAATACTGTTTCTTCTAATAAATTAGCTTCTACTATTTGGTTAATTAATCCGTATTGTAATGCTTTTTCTGCTTTAAAAACATCGCCTGTTAGCAACATTTCTCTCGCATTTTTTTCGGCTACTTTGCGTACCAAAAATACCATTACAATTGCTGGTACAAATCCTATTTTTACTTCGGTATAGCCAAAAGTACTTTCGGGTGTAGCAAAACTAAAATCGCACACACCTGCTAAGCCACAACCACCAGCTAATGCTGGTCCGTTAACTTGTGATATAACAACTTTATGGCTATGGTATATAAACTGAAACA